>NZ_JCAXET010000006.1:0-293159 GCF_059758525.1 Metabacillus sp. GQ13 | reverse complement strand
AGTTCATCCGTAGCTGAACGGGGCTCTTGCGCTTTTCTATTAAGAGACAGTTTGTTTTACATAGTCTTTAAATTGGCTTGGTTGTTTAATTGTTTTTTGATTCTTAATGAGTTGGCTTCCTAAGGTAAGTGCGAATTGTTTTATTGAGATCCTTCTTTCGAGTGGTTGGATTGTATCAAGATCTGCTACGTGTGCTAGGCCGATAGTGCGGCGAATAATTTCACAGCCTGCAAAGCCCACAGCATCTTCAAAAATTTCTGATAATACATGTTCTAAATAGCCATCTGTTTTAGTGAATAGTTCAGAAGCGTCGTTTTTCCAAGCATGTGAGAATTCTCCTACAAAGACGCCCCATGTCTTTTCGATATGTTGAAATAAAATTTCTTGTTTATCTTCATCTCGTGAAATAGCATTTAGTAGAAAATTACCAAATACCTGACCAACGTCGAATCCAATTGGTCCAAAGTACGCAAATTCAGGGTCAATAACTTTCGTTTCATCATTATCTGCAAAGATACTACCTGTATGTAGATCACCATGTACAAGCGCTTCGGCCTTGGTTAAGAATTTTTGCTTTAGTTTGGCAACTTCTAACTTTAATAGTTGGTCCTCCCAGATTACTTCGACATTTTGTTGAAGTTCTGGTTCGTAATCATTTGTATCGTGATTAAAGAATGGATCAGTGAAAATAAGATCCTCAGTAATCTTACAAAGATCTGGATTTGAAAATTGTTTTACTAATGACTTTTTGAAATGTTGATTAACCGCATAGTCTGATGTGTAAAATAAAGTCTTTGCAAGAAACTCACCAATATGTGTTGATAATAGAGGTAGTTCCAATCCATCGATAAGTGCTGCACGGGCGATTTGCAAATGTGACAAGTCTTCCATAATAGTAATGGCTAACTGTTCATCCGCATAATAAACCTTGGGTACAAATTGTGGGACAAATTCACTTTGCTTTAAAAGTGCATGTGCTTCAATACGGGCACGATCTAAAGTTAACGGCCAGCTTTCTCCAACAACTTTTGCATAAGGTAATGCTTGTTTTAGGATTAACCCTTCATTCGTTTCACTATCAGTAATTTTAAAAACGAGATTTAAATTCCCATCACCAATTTCCTTACAAGTAAGTGGGCTATTTTCATTAAATATCTGTAGACGCTTTACTAGATTAATTGCTTCACTTTCTGTTAATGGTTTATAGATAGAAGATTCTTTGGCACACATACTATTACCTCCAAGAAGTTAATTATTAGACTCATTTTCAAACTTAAAAATCGAATAATGATAGGTCAAAGGAGTAGAATTTCAGTTAGAAAATACCTTTGACATTGAAATAGGTAGTAAGTAATTTAAAGTAATAGAGAAAAAGCCTCTTTCTAGTTTGAAAGAGGCTTGAAGGCGTTGCTTCGCACCTCTCATCTGTCAGAAAGAATACTTTCTGATGGAATTAGCACCGTGCCCTATTGGAAAGTTTCCAAAGTGAAAATGTTTCACTCCATTAATAAATGGTAGTTTGGTCGGTTGCTGCGGCGTCATTGGGCCAGTCCCTCTGCCAACTCTTGATAAGAGATCAATATTATTAAACACTAACTTTAGTAATGTTTAATGATTATGTTAATTCGAATAGTTAGATTTTTAAATAAATAAAACGCTTGATTAGCATATTACCAATAATGAATTAAATTTGTCAATAGTTACTCGGGAAAAACTTAGTAAAAATCAGGGCGGCGATCTTCAAAAATTGGAATTTGACTACGAACTTTTTTGACTGTATCTATTTCGATAGTTGCAGATATGGAACCTTCATGTTCATCAGCCTCAGCTAAAACAGTACCCCAAGGATCAATAATCATAGAGTGACCAGCAAATTCGTTATTAGGGTCCGTTCCTGCTCTATTGCATGCTATTACATAACATTGGTTTTCAATTGCTCGACTCAAAAGCAGGGTTCTCCAATGATTTAAACGAGGTGCAGGCCATTCGGCGACAACAAATAGTACTTCCGCACCAAGAGTAGTGTGGGCGCGAATCCATTCAGGAAAGCGAATGTCGTAACATATAACTCCTGCGCTTTTTATCCCATTTAGTTCGAATAGACCTTTTTCTGTCCCGGAAGTTAAATAATGATGCTCATTCATCAATTTAAATAAATGTAGTTTACTATATTCATGAACGAATTCACCTTTGTCATTAAATATATACATCGTGTTAGTTACGTTATTTTGAATGCTTTTAGCTACCGAACCACCAACAATATTAACACGATATTTCTTTGCTAACATACTAAGGAAGTGCTGTGTTACTATTCCGCCTTCATCTGCAATTTTATTTAATCGTGTTAGGTCATAACCTGTAGTCCACAGTTCTGGGAGTACGATAATCGCTGACTTACTTATTTCAATTGCTAGAGCAACTTTCTCCTCTACTTGTTGATAATTAAACTGTGGATCACCATATTTAATATCGAGTTGTATACATGTTATAACGGGTTTCTTTTGCATTTAAATCACACCTTTATGATAAATAGTGGTTTCAACTAAATGAGTTAGTAATTTATTGTTAGTCAATTCAATGTTTCATTGTTGGAAACGTATATACGTCAATAGAAGAGTTCTTGATTCACATTTTGTTATAATGACAAAGATAGACTCAAACTTTTCGATAATTCCTAATATATACAACTTTTGCTTAGTAAAAGCAACAAACTTTTCTTAATCATTAAAAAAATCTTTACAAGTTGATTTTTACACGATATTATTTGTGACTAGAATTTCAAGAATTTATTGAGTAGGTGTTAAAATGATGAAAGTCTTTGAACAATCGAAATTATTAAAAACATTACCAGAACAATTTTTCGCAAATCTTGTTACGAAGGTTAATAAAATTGTTGATCAAGGTTATGATGTAATCAATTTGGGTCAAGGTAATCCAGATCAGCCAACACCAAAACATATTGTAGATGCCATGCAAAAGGCAGTAGAAAATCCTGAGTTTCATAAATATTCTCCTTTTAGGGGACAATTGTTCTTGAAGGAAGCAATTGCATCCTTTTACAAAAGGGAATATAACGTTCAAATCGATCCTACAACAGAAGTAGCAATTCTTTTTGGAGGGAAGGCCGGGCTAGTTGAAGTACCTCAATGTTTATTAGATCCCGGCGACACGGTGCTTGTCCCTGACCCTGGTTATCCAGATTATTGGTCAGGTGTAGAACTTGCCCGTGCAAAAATGGAAATGATGCCACTATTGAGTGAGAATCAATTTTTACCTAATTATCGCTTAATATCAGAAAGAGTAGCTGAAAAAGCGAAGCTAATGTTTTTAAATTACCCGAATAATCCTACTGGTGCAGTAGCAACAGCTGAATTTTTTGAGGAAACAGTGGAATATGCAAAAAAACATGATATTTGTGTTGTTCATGATTTTGCATATGGTGCAATTGGCTTTGATGGTAAACGCCCATTAAGTTATCTACAGACAAAGGGAGCAAAAGAAACTGGGATCGAACTTTATACGTTTTCGAAATCCTATAATATGGCAGGATGGAGAATTGGTTTTGCTGTTGGTAATCCCTCTGTGGTTGAGGCTATTAATCTATTGCAAGACCATATGTATGTGAGTGTATTCAGTGCTATCCAAGAAGCAGCAGCACATGCTTTATTAAGTCCGCAAACATGTGTTGAGGATTTAAACAAGTTGTATGAATCTCGAAGAAATGTATTGATACATGCCTTCCAGGAAATTGGCTGGAATGTAACAGCTCCCTCTGGTTCTTTTTTCGCCTGGCTTAAAGTACCAGGCCAATTTTCATCTTCAGTAGCTTTTTCAGATTACCTTTTAGAAAAGGCTCATGTTGTTGTAGCACCAGGAATTGGATTTGGGGAATATGGAGAAGGCTATGTACGTGTTGGTCTTTTGACTTCTGAGGAGAGATTGATGGAGGCTGCTAATCGAGTAAAGGCGTTAAATATATTTTAATAGAAAGATTTAGTATTGACAGAAAAAATTCAGTCTGTCATAATTCATAATAATTTTTAAAATGAGGGTACTCATTTATGAACGTTTCGTTCTTATCAAGAGCAGGTGGAGGGACTAGCCCTATGAAGCCCGGCAACCGACTTAACACTAGTTTAAGCACGGTGCTAATTCTTGCAGCTTTCGCTGATAGATAAGGAGATATGCTTGTTATTCATGTAAGTAACAGCCCCTTCGATCTATTAGTGTCGATTGGGCTGTTTTGTGTTTCGTTATTTGAGAATATACTGACAAATTAATCAATAGAGAAAAGCATATTGTAGGATTTTATACATGAATGACAGATTCCTTTAAAAACCTTTATTTTCTATTTGACAAAAAAGTAAAGGGAATATAGGGGCATCTTTTGTCGAGAAATGATAGAATAAGTAAGATTAATAAAAAGATTCAGAATAACAGAAATATGCTTCAAAAGGAAAGTAGGTTATAAAGTGAGTGAAATTATTGCTACATATCTCGTTCACGATGCAAAAGGTGACCTAGCTAAAAAGGCAGAAGGAATAGCATTAGGGTTAACTGTTGGTTCGTGGACTGATTTACCATTGCTTGATCAAGAACAGTTAAAAGCACACAAAGGACGAGTCATAGAAGTTAAACAACTAGAAAATAGTCATAGAACAAACCAATATTTAGGAAAATCAGTAACAAAGGGAATTATTAAAATTGCTTATCCAAGCTTAAATTATAGTCTTGATCTACCAGCGATATTGACGACTGTTTTCGGAAAGTTGTCACTTGATGGAGAAGTTAAATTAATTGATTTAGAGTTTTCTAAGGAAGTGAAGTCTGCCTTCCAAGGTCCAGTGTTTGGTGTTTCTGGAATACGAGAGAAACTTGGTGTCGAAAACCGGCCTCTATTAATGAGTATCTTTAAAGGTGTGATTGGAAGAGACCTTTCCTACCTAAGAGATCAACTAAAACAACAAGTACTTGGTGGAGTTGATTTAGTAAAGGATGATGAAATCCTTTTTGATAATCCGTTAACACCATTTACAGATCGAATTGTAGCAGGTAACGCCATTTTAAAAAATGTCTATGAGGAAACAGGACATAAAGCTTTATATGCAGTTAATTTATCTGGAAAAACGTATCAATTAAAAGATAAAGCAAAGCGAGCAACAGAATTAGGAGCAAATGTATTACTGTTTAATGTATTTGCCTATGGCTTAGATGTGCTTCAAAGCTTAGCAGAGGATCAGGAGATAAAAGTACCAATTATGGCACACCCAGCAGTTAGTGGAGCATATACTTCTTCAGGACTATACGGAGTATCGAGTTCTTTGCTATTAGGGAAGCTTTTACGAATAGCTGGTGCTGATTTATCACTATTCCCATCTCCTTATGGAAGTGTTGCTTTAGATCGAAATGAAGCGATCGGTATCGCTGAAAATTGTCTGAAGGATGATACGTATAAAGAAACGTTTCCAGTTCCTTCAGCCGGGATTCATCCTGGACTTGTTCCGTTATTAATTCAAGATTTTGGTAATGACTCAGTGATTAATGCAGGTGGAGGCGTGCACGGTCACCCTAATGGAGCATCTGGCGGAGGTCGGGCATTCCGTGCTGCGATTGAAGCAACATTATCAGGAGCTACATTAAAGCAAGCAGCATCTTCAAATGAAGATCTGAAGCTAGCAATCGATCTATGGGGTGCAAAAGAGGTGAGTAGATGAAAAACAAGGTAATCATTTGTGATTTTGATGGCACGATTACAAATACAGATAATATTATTGCCATTATGAAGAAATTTGCACCGTCAGAATGGAACTCCTTGAAAGAAGGAGTTTTATCACAGGATATCTCGATTCGTGAAGGCGTAGGAAAGATGTTTCAATTATTACCTTCATCAAGCAAGTCTGAGATTGTTGCTTATATATTAGAACATGCAGAAATACGTCAAGGATTTAGTGAGTTTGTTCAATATACGAAAGAAAAAGATATTCCTTTATATATTGTCAGTGGTGGTATTGATTTTTTTGTTTACCCACTTTTAGCAGGATTGGTAAATGAAGATCAAATATATTGTAATAGAGCAGACTTTTCTAATCAAAGGATCACCATTGAATGGCCACATAGCTGTGACGATAGGTGTGAAAACGAATGTGGTTGCTGTAAACCATCACTGATTAGACAACTGACAAGCGATTATCAAAGTAAAATTGTCATTGGTGATTCAATTACAGACTTACAAGCTGCTAAGTTAGCTAACTTTGTCATTGCGAGAGATCTTTTATTAGAAAAATGTGATCAATTAAACCTACCACATGAACCATTTACTACTTTTTATGAAGTGATAGACGTCTTGGAAAGACTGGAGGAGGTTCGGTGATGAGTTTAAAGGAATTACGGTGGGAAGAGCTAGCCGATATTAAACGAGTATTGGCGCAAAGAGATTGGTTTCCAGGGACGAGTGGAAATTTGGCGATAAAGGTTGATTCTGACCCTATTAGCTTTTTAGTTACGGCAAGTGGCAAAGATAAAACGAAGGAAACGAGTGAGGACTTTTTACTAGTGGATGGTCAGGGCAAGCCACTTGGAGATACACACCTAAAACCATCAGCTGAAACCCTACTTCATGTAGAAATTTATAATAAAACAAATGCTGGTTGTAGTCTTCATGTTCATACAGTTGATAATAATGTGATTTCTGAAATTTATGGTGAACAAGGTAATATTTCGTTTAAAGGTCAAGAAATCATCAAGGCATTTGGATTATGGGATGAAGACGCTGAGATTACAATTCCAATAATCTATAATTTTGCAGATATACCAAGATTAGCAGCAGAGTTTGGTGAATATGTTAAAGCCGATGCTGGTGCAGTATTAATAAGAAATCATGGAATAACTGTATGGGGTAAAGATGCATTAGAAGCAAAAAAATATTTAGAAGCTAGTGAGTTTCTAATTTCATATCATTTGAAGCTATTAGCTTTGCAATCCAGTAAATAATATTGAAATCAGGTGAGTTAAGTTGCTCATCTGAATTTTATATAATTATAAAGTTCATGAGTAATGAGCTAATTTTAAGGAGGAATAGACATGGCAACTATTCATTTTCAAGAATCAGGAGAAAGATTAACAAATCAAGAAGAGGTAGCAAGTTTTTTAACAGAGCAAGAAGTTATTTATGAGCAATGGGATATTTTAAAGTTACCTACTCGTTTGCAAGAAAAGTTTCAATTAACAGATGATGAAAAAAAGGAAATATTAGAAGTTTTTAAAGCTGAAATTGCTAATATTTCTGAACGTCGTGGGTATCAAGCACAAGATATTATTTCACTTTCAGATAGCACACCAAACCTAGATCAGTTATTATCAAACTTTAAACAAGAGCATCATCACTCTGATGATGAAGTACGTTTTATCGTTAGCGGTCATGGAGTATTCGTTATTCAAGCTAAGGACGGAAAATTCTTCGATGTAGAATTAAATCCAGGAGATTTGATATCAGTACCTGAAAATACGAGACATTACTTCACATTAATGGAAGACAGAAAAGTAGTAGCTGTTCGGATATTCGTAACTACTGAGGGCTGGGTTCCGATTTATGAAAAAGAAGAATTAGAGGCGTAATCAATATGTGTAGAGAGAAGGCGATGAGTAACGCGCGCCTCCTCTCTTTTTATATTGTATAAGTTTCTAGTATAGTATTTACGTGGTGATAGAGTGTATATATAACAGTAATATCCGTGAAAACTGCTTTAAGTATTATTTGGCAATAGAAAACAAGGTTTACTATTTTATGTTATTATGATACGTTTTTAGAAATACATAGCTATTGGAGGGATAATATGAAAGTTCGTTATCACTATGTTAAAAGGGAAGATGTAAAGTATTGCGATCTTAGCTTTACAGTAAAAGAGGCATATGATTATTTGAATTCTACTGGTTTTCGTTCAGTACCTGTCTTAAAAGCAAACGGAAAAGAATTTGTGGGCTTTATATACAAGGTTCATCTATTAGAACATTATGTTGAGCATGAGGGAAAAGATGAAGATTTAATTGAACCACTCGTTCAAAATCATGATGCCTATATTTTTGAGGAGGATTCCTTTTTTAAAACATTTATAACGATTAGGCGACTTCCTTTCTTAGCGGTTTTAAATAAACAAAATGAATTTTCGGGGATAATAACACACTCAAATATAATGGATGTTTTAGAAGACTCATTTGGGATGCAAACAGGTGGTTATCTTCTTACAGTAGGAACAAAGGAGCATAAGGGTGCAATTAAAGACCTAGTTACAACTGTTAAGGATGTCAATATAGAAGGGCTGTTGACTCTTGATAATGGTGACAAGTATATAAGAAGAGTCATTTTGAATTTATCGGGTGAGCTATCAGAAACGAAGCTAAAGAAGATCGTAGAAAAATTAGAGAATAAGGATTTCCGTGTGGCTTCTATTGAGAAGATTGAATCTAAGAACTAAAGAAGGGTTTTCTAGCTCTTCTTTTTTTTGTGGGATTTTTACCTAGGCTCTTTTCTAAAAGTTTGTAGCTCTAAGTACTATTAAAAATCGGCTATTGGATTTTTATGATCTAAATAGAAGCTATGTCCATACGGGTATCAGAGTAATTTAGCGAAGAGAGCAAGAAGATATACTTAAAACTGTACATTAGTACTTTGTACGGAAAACAAAAATCTTTGCGAAAATAGCCCTTACCTATTGTAAAGGGTTTTTCCAAAAGTAGTAAAATGAGCTCAATGACAAACCAGCTAAATAGGTAAAGTCGTTGTTTTCTAATTGTGGTACCCGTACAATTAGCCATAACAATCAATCAAATGAATAGGAATTTCTAATGGGAAGTTTAAATTTAAAGTGGAGTGGGAATATAGGTAGCAAGCAGGAATAATTAAGAAGTGTTAAAACGAAAATACACTCATTTTTAAGAGAAAAATGTCTAAAATTGCGATTGTATTTACAACCATAGAATAATCTGTAATACTTCACTAGTATGAAAAGTCGTTCTCTAAATATATTTGGAGAATAATCGTTCAGACTTCCGTAGATTTCTCAAATGGATTTTTCTCCAAATAGCTTATTTGATCGTATGGAAGTGAGGCATGGATTCATACACAGTTTTACTTCCGTAATGAATTATTTTATTATAATCGATAGCCATTTTGTATCTATAATGATTTCAAATAACTAGGAGGGATTCATAATGAATCAAGGTCGATTAAAGACAAAGCTACTTGAAACAATAAATTGTAAAAGAGGAGAAATGATTAATACAGCTAATAAGGAAGGTTATACAAGTGAACGTACAATTAAATGCAGTCAAGAATTGGACATGCTCCTTATTCAATATCAGCATTTATTAATAAAAGAGGAAAATAGAAAAACAGGAGCATTGCATGGATTTTTTCATGCTATGAAAAAGTGGACTTGTTCAAATAGAATGGTATTACAGCCAACCGAAAAATTCAAAATGAAAATGAATTAAGAACGTACCGACAAATTAGTCTACTTTAGAAGTGAAGGTTTGATCAGTAGTTTTAATCAAAGTAAACTCGGTTGCTAACCTTATTTTTAGTTTATTATCTATTTATGATATAAGGAAGTTGGAATAGTAGCAACCGAAGAACCATTGATTAGTCTAAAAACTATAAATTAATATCACCATAAAAAGGATTCCAATGATAAATGAATACGTGGCAATACGTTCATTGCCATCACCATGACTTTCAGGTATAAGTTCTTTGTAAATAATAAATAGCATCGCACCTGCTGCGAATGCTAATCCATACGGTACGAGGAAACCGATAAAGCTTGTTAAATAAAAACCTAATAAGGAAGCAACAATTTCTACTGCTCCTGTTGCAGTTGCAATCAAAAAGGCCTTGACTTTTCCTATGTTCTGATTAATTAAAAACAATGCAACTAAAAATCCCTCTGGGGCATTTTGTAATCCAATCGCAAAAGCAATTAAATTACCAGTATCACTTACATCTGAAGCATAGCTAACACCTACCGATAAACCTTCTGGGATGTTATGCAAGGTTATCGCTGCAATAATTAACATTGCCTTCTCATCAAATTTAATTCCACTCTTTGAATGCTCTAAATCAATATGTGGAATAGCCTTCTCTAAGGTCGTCAAGATAAGTACACCTAGTAATAAGCCTACTGTTACTTCAATTAATCCCCCATACTTTAATGACTCAGGAATTAATCCCAACATGGCCGCTGCCATCATAATTCCAGCTGTAAACGCTAGTAAAATATCACGCCAACGGTGCGTAATTGTACCTTGTAGAAACAGAATTGGGAGTGCGCCTAACCCTGTAGATAAAGCAGATAAAATACTACCAATTAAAACACCTGACATTTGAGTTAGCTCCTTTGAAGAATTAAGGAATTCCTTTGAAAAAATAATGATATAGGAATAGTATAACGGAATAATCCGAAAATGAAACAAATGAATAAAATATCTATGTTCTCTTCAAAATAATATGCTTAAACTCAGATTGGAATACCTTTAAATTTAAAGTTGATATCGATGATTTTCATTTGGCAGATATCTATAAAATTTGACTTAAGGGTAAACATGATCTATTATATACCTAATAAAAATTATTTTGAATTCAAGATATTTATAAAAGGAATGAGTAAAGGATGGAAAAAACACAACAGATAGAAGATTCATTAAAACTTTTTATTGTGCTTTCACGAGCTCATCGAGCATTTAACGACGTGGTTAATAAGCACATCTCAACATTTAATTTAAATCCTACAGAGTTTGCTGTGTTAGAACTTCTTTATCATAAAGGTGACCAACCTTTACAGCAAATAGGTGGTAAAATATTGCTTGCAAGCGGAAGTATTACGTACGTAGTTGATAAATTAGAGCAGAAGGGTTTACTCGTGCGTAAAGCGTGCCCAAATGATAGAAGGGTTACACATGCCCAAGTAACAGAAAAAGGAAAGCAATTAATCGAGGAAATTTTTCCTCCTCACCAGGAACGGATCAATGAAATTGTAAGTGTGCTTGATGATGAGGAAAAAAAGATTGTAACAGAGTTAATAAAAAAAGTTGGCTTACATGCTAGTGACATGTTAAAGCATAAAGAATAATGAAAAGACCCAGATATTTATCTGGGTCTTTTCATTATATTACTTATCCGTCTGTTGCTCATATGGCAAAATTAGAACTTCCACACGTCGGTTTTTCTGTCTACCGTCCTTTGTATCATTAGGAGCAACCGGATTGAACTCTCCAAAGCCTTTAGCACTAAACCCCTTCGGATCTAGATTGTCATTATCAATTAGAATTTTCATGAAATTAACAGCACGCATAACACTTAAGTGCCAATTAGAATCAAAATTGGCGTTACTAATAGGAATATTATCTGTATGCCCACTAACAATAATGTTCCTCGGTGGATTCATAATTAGCAACTCTGAGATTTCACTAGCAAGCTTCATATCTTTCGTTCGTATTTCTGCACTTCCAGAATCAAAGAAAATATCATTTAAAATGGTAATGAGTAATCCTTCATCTGTTAAAATTGTTTTTAAGTTAGCTTCAAGCTTGTTTTCTTTAATGTACGTATTGATTTTAACTTGAACCTCTTTTAGTTTTTGTTGCTCAATTCTTTTTTGCTTTTCTTCTGTATTCTCCTCATTCTTTTTATCCTGAGGATCAAGCTGTTCCATTTCCCCTTCGGGTGTTGGACTAGGATATTCTAAAACACTCGTACCACCTGTAAAGGCTGTGTTAAATGCAGCAGAAATTTCTTGGAACTTTTGTGCATCAACAGAACTAGCAGCAAACAAAACGATGAAAAGGGCAAGTAGAAGTGTCAAAATATCAGCGTAAGGGACAAGCCATGATTCATCCATGTGTTCCTCATGTTTATGTTTTTTCTTCTTTCTAGCCATTTACGCTCTCTCCTTCAATAGTTGAAGCAGTTAATTTATTTCTTTCACTAACAGGTAAATATGTGGCCAGCTTTTGTTCAATGGCCTTTGGAGCTTGTCCCTCCAAAACAGATAGGACACCTTCAATCATAACTTCTTTTACTTTTACTTCTTGACTAGATTTACGCTTTAATTTATTAGCAAAAGGATGCCATATAACATACCCTGTAAAAATCCCCATCATTGTAGCAATGAATGCTGCTGAAATAGCGTGTCCTAATGCTGCCGTATCATCCATATGAGATAGCGCTGCAATTAAACCGACAACAGCTCCAAGAACTCCAAGTGTTGGAGCATATGTTCCAGCCTGAGAAAAAATTGTTGCTGAAGCTTGGTGGCGGTCTTCCATAGCTTCGATTTCTTCACTCATTACATCACGAATAAAATCTGCATTTTGTCCATCCACAGCCATAAGTAACCCGTTTTTCAAGAAGGGATCATCGATCTCGGATAGTTTTGCCTCAAGAGCTAGAAGACCTTCTTTACGAGCAACTTGGGCCCAATCAGAAAATAATGGAATTAATTCCTGAATGGTAGGTATTTTTTTTTCTTTAAAGATGATTCCGAATAATTTAGGTACATTTTTAATTTCATTAGTAGGAAAGGCAATTGTGACTGCTGCAATTGTTCCTAAAATAATTATGAGTATAGCAGGTGCATTCAATAAAGCAGAAGGGCTCACACCTTTTAAAGTCATCCCAACCCCAACTGCTATAATAGCCAAAACTATTCCAATTATTGACGTTTTATCCATTGTAAATCACCATATTCCCTATTTATTTTCTTACTTATTATATCGGACTGATTTTTGATATTTTAAGGGTTTCAATAGAAGTTCTTTTAAAGGTTGTGAACTTTTATAAAAATGGGGGAGTTATAACCTTGATTAAAGGAATTTTGGAAGTGGTTGAGTTGTAACAAATATAGTTTGAGGAATTAAGAAGTCAAGATCGATATATCATCTTATTGATCAAATGGAGGTCATCGTATTGGGTTAAAAAGAGCGAATTTTATATCGCTCTATTATTTGGTTAGATGAAGGGTTGTTCCAAAAGTATGAAGAATAGTTAGCTATATGCGACTAAGGAAGCAATCGCAAAATAATACAAGGGGAGACAGGTAACTACAAGATGACTAATGAAAAAGACTCGTGAATAGTAGGTTGAATGCTCTTCATATGCGAATGAAAGAAGTAATGCCCCTAAAAGACTTGTCCCACAAAATAACATGATACCAAATAATGGTCCAAGACGTTCTTGATAAAAAATAAATCCTAATGCAGATCCGTTGAATAGGAGAATAATGAATGAAAGTACAAGCAAAAAGTCAGAGTATTTTATCATTGTTAACACCTCATCACAATATATGTGCTAGTAAGAGGAACAATGACAAAAAGGCAAGCTATTGCTTGCCTTAATATATACGATTATTTCTAAGAAATAACCTCTAAATATGTGTCATTATTACAAATAATAAATAGATTTGCATTCTCAGGAATTGAGTGATTCGTATTTTTAATAATGGAAAGATCATTTCCATTTGAAACGAGAAGAGCTCCCATTAAAGAAAGGGCTTGACTAGCATCTGCATATGTATGCCATTCCGGCTTCTTAGAAATCGAATATAGGTCATAGCCCTGATTACTCGTTAACTGTCGAATAATCTCACTCGAGCCATTAAAGAGAAGTGAACGTGCTGCTAAATGTGCTGCCGTGTCATTGGCTGTAATAAATTCTTCTACATTTACATGAACAAAGGCATTGATATGATTGGAATCCATAACTTCACAAATCGTGTAGATGTTAGATTGATGTTCCTTTCCAATCCCTTCAACTATTGTCGCTATTAATAGAGTTTGCCCATCTGATTGAGAGGAAGTCAGGTTACTATCAGGTGAAAAGACCATAATTGTTTTACTATGAAGTAGATTTGCATGATTAAGAATCTCTGTATTAGCAGGGCTGCCTTTTACAAACTCAACTTGCTCATGCAAAATAGGAGTTCGTTCAAGATTTTCATCGATAATCACAATCCGAATTTCCTTGAAAGTTTTCAATAGTTCGTTTAGTGTTATTGCTGCTTTTTTCGTCCAATTAATTAAGATAATATGATCTTTAGTTGTTATCTTCAATTTGCCTTCCTCCTGCAATCTTTTTCGCATACTAATAAAATCAATTACCTTTCCAATAAATACTGTCATAAGGCCAATTCCAACTATAAATAAAAACATCGCATAAATTTTCCCTGGAACAGTTGTAGGTGAAATGTCTCCATAACCAACAGTTACGACTGTTGTCATTGTCCACCAAAGTCCTTCAAAAGGACTTATAAATGTCTCTGGTTCTAAAAAATAAATGATGTAACTACTGGCAAAAACCAAGGTTGAAGTTGCGAAAATAAGAACCCAATGGTTCATCTGAACAACCTTTAAAAAGAACCGTCTGAAAATAATCATCTGCATACTCCCTTTTATCTAAAATAAGCTGAATGCTTAAGGTGTTATTTATTCTTTAGATCAACTTTGTATTGTAAAAACAGAATAAAGACAAAAATAAGCTATATAGTGAAGGTTATATTAAAAATTTTATCATAATATTGACAAAGGCGAACATAAAAATAGAAAATCTTAACAGGAAAAAGCGAAGTACTTTGATCAGCACTGACAAGTAATCGACTTTTTCAAATTCGAAGTGCTGAAGCTGGGTCACTAGATCTTACTTTTCCAAAGTAGCAGAGCTTTGCTTATGATTCTTAAATATATACAAAAAAGTGGCTGATCGTTATTGATCAACCACTTTGATAGGAACAATTTAGTTCTGAGTTTTGTAAACATTGATTTGATCATTAGTAATATCCACAATTACACTAGTTACATCTTCTTCATCTAAAAGAAGATCAGTAAGCTTATCTTCAACATGTTCTTGAATCACACGGCGAAGAGGTCTAGCCCCAAAAGCTGGATGATAGCCAATGTTTACAATTTTTTCTATAGCTTCATCTGTTATTTTTAATGTAATGTCCTGTTCTAATAGAGTTATAGATAATTCATCAACCATTAATGTGACAATTTTAAGCAGATCGTCTTTTTCAAGTGCAGAAAATTCAATAATATTATCAAAACGGTTCAAAAATTCTGGTTTAAAGAAAGATCCTAAAGATTGTAATAGCTGACTTTCTTCAACTGCAGTCATTGTATCTGTATCAAAACCAACTATTTTCCGTTTTTCTTGAACCCCTGCATTACTTGTCATAATAATGACTGTATCTTTAAAGCTTACCGTTCTTCCTTGACTATCCGTGAGTCTACCATCTTCAAGGATTTGCAAAAACATATGCTGTACATCGGGATGAGCTTTTTCTATTTCATCCAATAGAATAATGCTATAAGGATTTCTTCGCACCTTCTCAGTTAATTGTCCTGCATCGTCATGCCCAACATAACCGGGAGGAGAGCCGATAATTTTTGAAACAGCATGTTTTTCCATATATTCGCTCATATCTAGACGGATTAATAAGTCTTTTGAACCAAATAATTCAGCTGCTAATGTTTTTGTTAATTCTGTTTTACCGACTCCAGTTGGACCAACAAAGAGGAAGGTACCAATAGGTCTCGTCTTTGATTTTAAGCCAGCGCGGCTTCTTCTTATCGCCTTGGCTACTTTTCTAACCGCATTCGTTTGACCAATTACTTTTTCTGAAAGGTGTTGCTCTAAATATTTCATTTTTGATTGTTCATCATTTTGAAGCTTTCCTACAGGTATTCCTGTTTTCTTTTCAATAAGAGCTTGGATATCTTCAATTGAAACACTAGCTGTTTCACCAGGAATCTCTTGGTTTAACTGAGCCTCTAAACGAGCTTCATCATCTCTTAGTTTTGCTGCTAATTCATAGTCTTCTTTTTTTGTTGCCTCTGATTTTTGTATAGCCAGTTGATTTAAGCGTTCTTTTACTTGCTCTTCATTTACATTTGAAAGTGTTAGATTCTTTTTAGATCCTGCTTCATCAAGTAAATCGATCGCTTTATCTGGTAAATAACGGTCTTGAATGTAGCGATGTGATAATGTCACACAAGCGTTAATCGCTTCCTCTGAATAGGTTACATGGTGATAGTTTTCATACTGAGCTTTAATACCTTTCAGAATAGTAACAGCTTCTTCTTCAGATGGCTCTCGAACATATACAGGCTGGAAGCGACGTTCGAGTGCAGCATCCTTCTCAATAACACGGTATTCTTTAAATGTAGTAGCACCAACAATTTGAAGCTCACCACGTGCCAATGCTGGTTTTAAAATATTTCCAGCATCCATTGAACCTTCAGCTGAGCCCGCGCCAACTAACTGGTGAATTTCATCAATAAATAGAATAATATTTTTACGTTGTTGAAGCTCACTAATTATCTTTTTCAGCCGCTCTTCAAATTGTCCTCTGATACCAGTGCTAGCTACAAGAGATGCTACATCTAAAAGATAGACTTCTTTATTTGCGAGTTTAACGGGCACAGTATTGTTCGCAATCTTTAGTGCCAGTCCTTCAACTACAGCTGTTTTACCAACGCCTGGTTCTCCAATTAATACCGGATTGTTTTTATTACGACGATTTAAGATTTCAATTATACGATCTACCTCTTCGTCACGACCAATGACAGGATCAATCAATCCAACCCGTGCAGCATGTGTTAGATTACGTCCTAGTTGGTCAAGAATACCTCCACCATCATTTTGTTGTGATTGTGGATTTGCTTGTTGGTCTTTTTGAAGTCCTTTAAAGAATTCATCCAATGGTAAAGAAGAAAATCCGTTCGTAAAGCCTGATGGTATCGACTGTTTATAGTGTGCATAACACTCCTCACATAGTCTGACCTGTTTTTGTTGATTGTTTATATGAATGTTTAAATGGATAGTCGCTTGTTTATTTTGACACTTTTCACAAAACATTTAGAAAACTCCCCTTCTATTAAATAAAGATTGTTATCGGTAAATAGGAGAACAAACCGAAAAAGTTATTCGATATGTTTGACCATCTTTGATCATAGTATATCTTGACCTTTTTTGACTTTCAAGTATTTAAGCTTAGATATAATTTAGGTAATCAATACCAAAGGTAATAGATTTAGCTTGTAAAGAATCATCCTAGTTTTTCTTCATATAATGATACAAGCTTTGTTTAACTTAAGTGAGGTGTTAGAAGATGAGGAGATCTTGGGTTGCTTCTTTTCAAGTAGCAGCCGTATATGTAGGTACTGTTGTTGGAGCTGGTTTTGCTACTGGTAAAGAAATAGTGGAGTTTTTTACAAAGTATGGTGTTTTCGGACTAGCTGGAATCCTATTATCAGGGATTTTGTTTATTACAATTGGTACAAAAATGCTCATCTTATCTAAACGTATTAACGCATCATCATATCAAGATTTAATGACCTTTATATTTGGTAATAAGATCGGTGGTGTTATTAATCTTTTTATGTTGGTTATTCTGCTAGGATTAACATCTATTATGCTTTCTGGAGCAGGAGCCATTTTTAAAGAGCAACTAGGCCTTTCAATTAGACTTGGAGTCATAATCACAATTATCCTTACGATGCTTGTCATGACGTTTGGCGTAAAGGGATTATTTAGTGTAAATATTATTGTCGTTCCATTATTGATTCTATTTAGTGTAACTCTTGGATTTCAATCGTTTTCTTATGACGTATTTTTGCAATTTCCTTCAGAGACAGTTACATCATTTAAATGGATTTTATCTGCTTTTTCATACGCCGCATTTAACTTGACTATGGCTTCGGCTGTTCTTGTCCCATTAGCAAGTGAAATAAAAGATGAAAAAGTATTGAAAAGGGGTGGAATGCTCGGCGGTTTACTCTTAACAATCATTTTAATTAGTAGTCATATAGCACTTTCTTCACTGACAAGTCTCACACAATTCGATATACCAATGGCAGAGGTAATGAGAACCACATTTTTTGCGGTTTACTTTATCTATATTGCTGTCATTTATGGTGAAGTTTTTACATCTGTTATAGGAAATCTTTACGGACTTGAAAGGCAAATAGTAACATATCTTAAATTGCCACGGATGGTTATTGTTTGTGTAATATTATGTGTTGCTGCATTTATAAGTAAGGTAGGGTATAGTTCATTAATTTCATTTTTATATCCAATTTTTGGTTATATTTGTTTAGGTATGCTCGTCCTGTTAATGGTTAAAAAAGTACCTGATTGATTCGATAAATATGATAAAATAAATGTACTATTTACTTTGAAGCGAAAATTTGAATCCATTGCGGTTATTTTAAATATACAAGGAAACATTTTCTATGACATGAGCTAACGACAATCGATACCTAGGAATAAAGTGAAAAGGAGATAAGGTTTGAATATTTTATGGGATTTTGATGGAACATTATTTGATACTTACCCAGCATTTACAGATTGTTTATATGAAGTTTTAAAGGCGAGAGTTTTAAAAGCAGACATTTATCGAGAACTTAAGATTTCCTTTACACATGCATCAAACTATTTTCAGCTTACAGATGAACAAATTAAAGAATTTAAAGAAAAGGAAACATCCTTATCACCAAACTTAAAACAACCCTTTCTTTTTGTGGAAGATGTTCTAAAGCAATCAAATACAAATGTCATCATGACACATAAACCGAGGAATGAAGTAGAAACAATTATTGATTTTTATAATTGGAATCACTATTTTAAAGAGATCGTAACAGGAGATGATGGATTTCCAAGAAAACCAGATGCTACTTCGTATAAATATTTACATAATAAATATAAATTAGACTTAGCTGTCGGGGACAGAGAGTTAGATATCTTACCAGCTAAGGAAATTGGTTTATTCACATGTTTATTTCAAAATAAGTCACAGGGAGCAGACTTCTATATAAATACCTATAAAGACTTTTTTCAGACTGTAAAAGTCAGGTAAATGGTTGATGAGGGGAATCATAACTAAGCTATTTTCTAAAGGTTGCTGTTTTTCCTAATAAGTACCTTCTTAATGCATTTAGCCTAACTTCGTGCTCATTTGTATGAACTTATTGTCATTTTATTTGTAGAGAGATTTCATTTTAAAAGCAAAAATCTTACTGCTGATTTTTACTTTTTTTGAGCCTATATCAAAAATTACGTCTGAAATGATCATAAGCATTCATTTAAGGTCATAAGAAGCGATTTTTAATTATAAAAGGTATTTTTAACCGGATTATCACATATTTATTTAAGAAATCTACCACGTGTTATGTTTGACTGAAACCTTTCTTTCGTATTATGATTATTCTAATATAAACTGAGGGGTGATACTATGGGGCTGAGATAAAATTATATAGACTAATAGCATCCCTCATTGTACTCCGAGCGGACGCTAGTGATCATTAAATATGAATAAAAAATTTAGAAATACTCTCAGGAGGTGACTCCTTCTCCGTTTTTTTAAACGGAGCAAGGAAGCTTATTTGGACATAGTCAATTTGTTGCTTGTTGCAATTCTAATCGCTCTTACGGGTTTTTTCGTAGCTTCTGAGTTTGCTATTATAAAAATTAGAAGCTCTCGTATTGACCAATTAATTGCAGAAGGAAACAACCGGGCAAGCTCGACTAAAAAGGTTATTGATAATCTTGATGAATATTTGTCAGCATGCCAGTTAGGAATTACAATTACAGCATTAGGTTTAGGGTGGTTAGGAGAACCAACGATTGAACATTTGTTAGGACCTATCTTTGAGCGATTTGAATTGTCTACTTCAATTGCTAGTGTATTATCATTTGTTATCGCGTTTGCTACCATTACTTTTCTACATGTAGTAGTTGGAGAATTAGCACCAAAGACCATTGCCATTCAAAGGGCTGAGACGATTAGTTTGTGGTTTGCAAAACCGCTTATGGCTTTCTATCGTATCATGTACCCGGCTATTTGGGGATTAAACGGTTCAGCACGATTTATTACAGGTCTTTTTGGATTTAAGCCTGTGTCAGAGCATGAACTTGCACATAGTGAGGAAGAGCTAAGAATTATTTTATCAGAAAGCTATAAAAGTGGAGAAATTAATCAATCTGAATTTAAATATGTAAATAAAATCTTTGAATTTGATAATCGAATTGCAAAAGAAATAATGGTACCCCGTACTGAAATTATTTCATTATCAATTGATGCACCAATTCAAGAACATTTAGATATCATTAAAGATGAAAAGTATACTCGATATCCAATAGTAGATGGAGATAAAGATCATATTATTGGTATTGTGAATATTAAAGAGATTTTTACTGATCTTATGCAGTTCAATGAACAACAATCTTTTTCGATTGAGAAGTATATCCGTCCTATTATTCAAGTGATTGAATCAATTCCTATTCATGAATTACTTGTGAAGATGCAAAAGGAAAGAATTCAAATGGCTATTTTAATTGATGAATATGGTGGGACTGCGGGTATAGTAACGGTCGAAGATATACTTGAAGAAATAGTTGGTGAAATTCGAGACGAATTCGATGCGGATGAGGTGCCACTCATTCAGAAAGTTAATGAGTCAAAATATATAATCGATGGAAAAGTGCTAATTAGCGAGATAAATGAACTTTTCGGATTAAACATTGATGATTCTGATGTTGATACAATTGGTGGCTGGGTATTAACAGAGCATTATGATATCGAAACAGGTGGATTCGTGGAATTAGGTACACTTAAGTTTAAGGTGAACGAAATGGAGAATCACCATATTCGTTATATTGAAGTCACCAAAACGGAGCCAGAAATGTTACCAAACCCTGCATTGCTTGAAAAGAATGTAGCCACATCGTAAGAACTTACATGTGAACTGTATTCCAATTGTTAGACACAAATAACAATTAGAGGTGCAGTTCACATTTGTAAGTTTTTTTTGTGAAACTTGTAATAGGGTATAAACCACAATAAATAAACCTATTACACTCTAAATATTATCGTTATCGATGAATTTTCTTAGTAAGTTAATTATTATTGCAATAAAGGTTTATTCATGATATATTTTTTAATCGAAGGTTGATTTTACAATGTGTATCATATTATTTAATAGTTAGCATCAATCAGTTTTTATAGAGTTTGAAATAATGAATATTTTAAAAATTTCATAATTAAAGTAAGTATATAAAGAACATAACAAATCCAATTTTCAAAAGAATTGGGAGAGGTTTTAGCACAACCCTCTATAAAAAACTACAATAATTTTGTTTTAGTTTTATTATAGATGGTTCACATGCTAGACACCTCGAATTTCGTAGGTGTCTTTTTATCGTTTTTTTTATGAACTGGAATTGTTGAGTTTGATTGTTTGGTTTAAGTGGAGGGATTTTTTTGTTGAAAAATGAAAAAGCAGTTGTGGTATTTAGCGGCGGACAGGATAGTACAACATGTCTATTTTGGGCAATGCAGGAATTTAAAGAAGTTGTGGCAGTAACATTTAATTATAACCAACGTCATAGTTTGGAAATAGAAGTTGCGAAGGGAATAGCTGCAGAACTAGGAATACATCATCATGTATTAGATATGTCATTATTGAATCAATTGGCTCCAAACGCATTAACAAGAAATGATATTGAGATTGAGCACAAGGATGGGGAACTGCCTTCAACATTTGTACCAGGAAGAAATCTCCTGTTTCTCTCTTTCGCAACGATATTAGCAAATCAAATTGGAGCAAGACATATTGTAACAGGTGTTTGTGAGACTGATTTTAGTGGTTATCCAGATTGTCGTGATGCATTTGTGAAATCATGTAATGTTACACTAAACTTAGCTTTAGATCAGCCATTTGTTATTCATACGCCATTAATGTGGATTAATAAAGCAGAAACGTGGAAGCTAGCCGATGAGCTTGCGGTCCTTGAATTTGTCCGAGAGAAAACCTTAACTTGCTATAATGGGATTATTGCTGAGGGCTGTGGTGAGTGTCCTGCATGTGAATTAAGAAAAAGAGGTTTAGATGAATACCTTCTTGAAAAAGGTGTGAATAGTCGATGATTCAACAACTGTACCCACAGGTGGCACATAATTATCAATTTGAATTAAATAAAGATATGCATATTGCAGCCGCACATTTTATTCCCAATGAGGATGCAGGCAAATGTCATAATGTTCATGGTCATACTTATTTCATCAATATAACGATTGCCGGTAATGATCTTGATAATCTAGGGTTTTTGGTTAACTTTTCTAGTATTAAAAAACTAATTCATAATCGTTTTGATCATACATTACTAAATGATCACACAGATCTTTTCGTTGAAGATGATGCTAATTATTTTCCGACAACAGAAGGTGTAGCACGAACAATTTATGATGTTATTCAAAAGGAGCTAGATACGAAAGAAAATAAACCAAAATGTGTTCAGGTGTTCGTTAGGGAAACACCAACAAGCTATGTCGTGTTCCGTCCTAAGTTTAAGGAGTGAAGAAGTGAAAACAATACCAGTTTTGGAAATATTCGGGCCGACCATTCAAGGAGAAGGAATGGTCATAGGTCAAAAAACGATGTTTGTACGAACGGCTGGTTGTGATTATTCATGCAGCTGGTGCGATTCAGCTTTTACATGGGATGGATCTGCTAAAGGTGATATCAGACAGATGACTGCTGAAGAAATTTGGACAGAATTATCTGAGTTAGGTGAAGATCGCTTTTCGCATGTTACAATCTCAGGTGGTAATCCAGCGTTATTAGCAAATTTAAAAGATTTTGTGTCATTGCTAAATGAGCGAGGAATTAAAGTTGCAATCGAGACACAGGGTAGTAAATATCAGGATTGGTTGAAAAATGTCGACGACTTAACAATTTCTCCAAAACCACCGAGTTCAGGAATGAAAACTGACTTCGCTAAACTAGATGAGATCTTTAATAGGTTAATTGATGCAAAAACACAACAATTAATTAGTCTCAAGGTAGTTATTTTTGATCAAGAAGATTTAAACTATGCGAAGAGGATTCATCTGCGCTATCCAGAAATCCCATTTTATCTTCAGGTAGGAAATCAAGATGTTCATGAAGCAGAAACAGATAAACTTGTTCAAACTCTTCTTAGTAAGTATGAGTGGCTAATAGATCAAACAATAGCAGATAAAGAATTAAATAATGTACGGGTATTGCCACAACTTCACACGTTAATTTGGGGTAATAAACGAGGTGTTTAGTTTTGGTTTTACCTCTGTTAGACTGTTAAACTCTTTAGGCAATACGACAAAGGGACCTATTAATAGAAATGAGGAATGAATATGTCAGGTAGAAAAGATGAAGAATTAAAAGATGTAACATTATTAGGGAACCAAGGCACAAATTATCTGTTTGAATACTCACCGACTATTTTAGAGTCATTTGATAACAAGCATCCTAATCGAGATTATTTTGTTAAGTTTAACTGTCCGGAATTTACTAGTTTGTGTCAATAGGGCACACTTCAGTGGTGACACTGTTGCTTAAACCTCGTGAATTCAGGGAAGGAGAAGTTTTTCTCTAATCCTGAGCCAAGCCTCTCATTTGAGGAAGGTGCAGAGACTATCGAAATCACTCAATGTGTGAAGCGTATTACCGTAACACTTGAGGAAGAGAGTAGAGTACATCTGAAAGGATGGAAGCGCGAGGGTTCTTATTCACTAACGCATGTGGGTAAGAATATGATATAGTCCACCTGCTTAAATGCAGATGCCAAAAACCGGACAACCAGATTTTGCTACCATTTACATCAGCTACATTCCAGATCATAAAATGGTAGAAAGCAAGTCACTAAAACTATATTTATTTAGTTTTAGAAACCACGGGGACTTTCATGAAGACTGTATGAACATCATCATGAATGACCTCATTGAGTTAATGGATCCACGTTACATTGAAGTATGGGGGAAATTTACGCCTCGTGGTGGGATTTCAATTGATCCGTATACTAACTATGGTAAGCCAGGGACAAAATATGAAGAAATGGCAAACTATCGCTTAATGAATCATGATTTGTATCCAGAGACGATTGATAATCGATGAAGGAGATCTAATTTTAGCTAAGTAGGTTTTAGTTTTAGGTAATTCACATCTATATCTAATAATAGTAAAATTGCACAGATAATAATAAGTCAGTAAACGGCAGGTAGTGTACCTGTCGTTTTTTTATCAGAACTTATATGTATATAGCTTGCATTGGCGCTTTTGTTGCTTAAAGACTTTGATATCTTCTATGAAAATAGTTTCAGTTTCTATTATAAAATCCCATAGCCAATTTTTCTACAATACAGTGAACGGAACTTTTAGAAAATAGCCTAGAAGAAAAGACGAAGAAGTACTACTTCTTCGTCTTTTTCTTTATATTAGGAAAATGAATCCTTTACTATTTTATAATTTTTATGATTAACAACTGTTCGCCTATCAAGTTCTAAGTCTCTGAAGTTTTCCATATAGGTTAAGTCAACAATGACAGAATTTTCATTAACCTTTTCAACAACTCCTGTTAAGCCTTCTTTAAATTCTATTATACTTCCAACCTTAGCGATCTTCATTGCCTCGCTCCTTTACATATTCTTAAGCCAATCAGGTGTTACATATTGCCTTTAAACTGATCGTTTTAAGTATTTGCTGACCTATAGGCCATAGGCATTAATTAGTTAAAAAATTCTCTATTAGCATAATTTAACACTATTTCAGTCTGTAAGTAAAGCCCTTTCAATTCAATTTAATAAAAAATTTACGAACAACGAAAACGATTCATAAATCATCTTTGGTCATGGAGTAAGATGAACGTTTTACTATTTATGAAAGACGTAAAAGTTAATGTTACTTTTTAATAATCTTTGCAAAATCATAGAATAATAGTTAAGGTTTATTATTTAAGGATTTTTTAAAGAGAAGTTGCTGTACTTCCTTTAATGTGCTAGTGAACAAAGGGTAGAACAGGCTAAATAGATAGACAAAAATATGGAAGCTCTGTGTGTTAGTAAAGTAGAAAATAGTTTTTTATGATATATTTAAATAACTGTTACTTTCAAGGGAGAGTATAATAAATGGTTGAAGCAGGATTGGTATTAGAAGGTGGCGGTATGAGAGGTATATATACTGCTGGAATATTAGAGTATTTTATGGAGAAAAACTTATATTTCCCGTATGTAATTGGTGTTTCCGCAGGTGCATGTTTTGGTGCATCCTACCTTTCTAGGCAAAAAGGGAGAAATCGGAAAGTGAATATTGATTATGTCACTGATCCTAATTATTTGTCTTTTCAGAATTTCCTAAAACATCGTCAATTGTTTGGAATGGATTTTATTTTTGATGAATTGCCAAATAAGATTGTACCTTTTGATTTTGCTAGATATGAAAGTGGATTAGAAGAGTTTGTTGTGGTAACAACAGACTGTGAGACTGGCCAACCAATATATTTTAACAAAGATACTTCTGGTAAGGATTTATTAACTATACTCAGAGCATCTAGCTCCTTGCCGTTTATAGCGCCTATCATTGAATATAAAGGAAAGCATTTATTAGATGGTGGAATTACCGACTCAATCCCGATAAAAAAAGCGGTAGATGACGGATATAAAAAGAATGTAGTAATTTTAACTAGAGATGGCTCATATCGAAAGAAGAAGTCTTCTATTCGCTGGCTGCTTAATCGATCTTACAAGCCATATCCAAAATTAATCGATGCTGTCATCAATAGACATGAGATGTATAATGAAACCTTAGCGTATATAGAAGAAAAAGAGAGAAGTGGTGAGATCTTTGTCATTAGACCTAGTTCTCCGATTAAGGTAGGTAGAATTGAACGAAATGCAAAGAAGTTAGAAGATTTATATTCATTAGGTATTGATGATGCGCAGAAAATATATACGCGATTTGAAAGTTGGTTAGATGAGTAGGATTGGGATAGCGTGATTCTCTACAAATTAGTAAAGCACTATTCTAATGGCTAATTTTAGTAAACGATAATGAATGGGACCTTTAGGAGGCGTAAATAAAAATGGATGAAAAAAGGATAATAGAAGTATTGGATAAGTTGAAAAACGGCGAGTTACAAGAATATCATGTTAGTAAAGAAGAGTTCCTGGACTTCCGAAATAGTCTTATTAAGCGAGAAGATTTTAAATATTTTCGTGGAATTGCTCAACAAGGAGGAAGTATCATTTATCGTTATTTACAGGAGCCAAGAAGTTAGGGAATCTAACCTCTTGGCCTTTTTGTAGTTCAAGAAATGTATTGATAAAATTTTTCTACTGTGGATCGCTAAATCAATTAAAAGAGTATACCATTCATGGTCATTTTTTTTTATCCCATAATGTCAACGAAAGAAAACCTTTGTAACTTTACAATTGTATCTCTACGCCATGACTTTACAGCAGATATGGAAACATCTTCATCCTTTGCAATGTCAGTTGGGGTTTTTCCAAATAAGCAATAACCTCTGAGCCATTTTCTTTGGTTATTAGTCAAGTGTAGTGAGAGACGATCAATGATTGAGCTTGTAAGTAGAAATGTAAAATCGTCCTCGGTCATTGTCTCTAAGTTAGCAAGATCTAATTGGCATGTGTTTATTTGATTTTTCCCCTCACTAGTTAGCTCCGATTTCATTCTACCACTAATATAAGAGTAGGCATAAGACTTAAACGCTCCTTTTTTTTCATCAAACCGTATGGATGCCTCCCATAGAGCAATACAACCAATTTGGTAAAATTCCTGTTTATTTCTATAAATCGTTAATTTATTGATAATATGATAGATCATTGGTTCATATTGTTTGAGAAGTAGCTCAAAATTCTCATTTTGATTCATATAAGAATCCTTAATAAGAATGCATTCTTTGGTATTCCGCGGTAATACGAGAATAGCAGTCTATTAATACTAGATAAACTTTCAATATGAGAGAGATCGAGGGTGATTATGGTCAGATAAACTTGCTTTATGTATAATCAAATGGTCGATAAAGCGGTTTATTGAGCATAGATGTAAGCATTAAGTAGGTTTTTAAAACCATTTCATAAAAAAATATACGATTGCCATGTATACCAAATATTGAGTAGTGAGTTATCTAGTTAAACCTGTTAGTCTTGTTTATGTGGCATAGAGAGTAGGAACAAAAGTTTGTTTGTAAAATGAATTTATTGGAGGTTACCGATCTATGAAGAAGACGATAATAAAACTTGTTGCTGTTTCAACATTAGCTTTATCGCTGATAGCGATGTCAACTAATCAATCAAAAGCTAGTGCTGCAACAACACATCAAGTTCATACAGGGGATACGTTTTGGTTAATTGGTAAGAAACATGGAGTATCTGTTAAATCTTTAATGTCTGCTAATAAAAAGTCCTCTCACATACTATTTGTTGGAGAGAAACTAGTTATTCCGCAAACAATTTCTCAAACAGAAATAGACCTTTTAGCTAGATTGGTACAAGCTGAGGCTAAAGGTGAACCTTTTGCAGGTAAAGTTGCTGTTGCTACAGTCGTATTAAATCGCGTTGATAGTTCATTATTTCCAAATTCAATTAAAAATGTAATCTATCAAATAGATCAAGGTTATTATGCCTTTACACCAGTGCAAAATGGAACGATTAACCAACCTGCTAATTCTAGTTCAATAGAAGCAGTAAAAGAGGCGTTGGCATTTCGTGGGATGGGAAATGGGTCATTATATTTCTATAACCCTAAAACGGCAAAAAGTACTTGGATTACTTCACGTCAAGTGACAGTATCAATTGGTAATCATCGTTTTGCGAAATAAATAACAGTTCAAAAAGCGTAACACATATACAAGAAGCATACTAAAAGGGTATCTTTTCTTGTTATGTTGTTAGGCTTTTTTTGTTTGCTATAATACGCTCTTTTCAAAGTTTTGTTTCTCTAGAGTGATCATAAACATATGGAACTATAAATGGTGCATAATTCCATAAACAATTGGAAAGCTAAAAGGAAGAAAAGTATAAAGTCATTATTTTGATTTTTGTAGAATTAATTCTTTTCCAATGGAGTGAATATGAAACATGTGGTGTGCTAAATGAATGGTATGAAATATGAGAGTGGAAAAGATAAGCCGACTCTAGCAAAAGTATTTGCTCGTTTTAGAACCTCATCGGATTTTATACAGTATACAGAAGAGACGAATAAGGTAAAATATTGGATTTCTTATATTCGAACATTAGTGGATTCTAAAATAATTCAAGAAAGTGTTATGCCAGTTTTAAAAAGTGAAGATTGGAGTAACTTAGAAGAATTAAAGAAAGGGATACCTATTGAGAATATCCTTTTAACAATTGATACTGATGTAATTAAGGAAAAGCTACTTGGAGGGTACATATTTATTAGCTTATCCGAGTATGGACTACCAGGACTTCTGATCAAGGCTCCAAATGAGAAGGCTAGAAGTGTATCAATTCCAGAGGTGGAATTTAGTGTAGTAGGTCCCAAAGAGGCGTTTGTTGAATCAATTGAGACCAATATAAATTTAATACGAAAACGGGTTCTAAATGATAAACTAAGAATTTTTGAAATGAAGATAGGAGATTTATCTAATACCAAGCTTGCCGTCCTGTATGTAGAGGATATCTGTGATACGGAAAATGTTCAAACAGTCATCCAAAGAATTAAAGATATCCAGTTTGATCTAATCAGTGATAGTTCTTATATAACACAAATGATTTCAGATAACAATAATTCACCCTTTCCACAACTATTAGATACTGAGCGTCCGGATCGGGTATCAGCTATTTTAGCCGAAGGAAAGGTAGGGATCATTGTTGATGGATCACCTCATGTGTTAGTTGGACCAACGACATTAATAGAATTTTTTTCAGCGTTTGATGACTACTTCTACAATTGGATCGCTTCCTCATTTTTTAGGTTAATCCGGTTATTTGCAGTTGCATTCTCAATTTTAATTACGCCTATTTATGTCGCAACATTAACCTATCATTATGAGTTGATACCGAGGGATTTATTAGATACGCTAATTTCATCAAGAAGGGCAGTTCCGTTACCTCCATTCCTAGAAGCGATATTTTTGGAATTAACGATCGAATTATTAAGAGAAGCTGGAGCGAGGTTACCAACGAAGGTCGGTCAGACTATCGGGATTGTAGGTGGAATTGTTATTGGGACGGCTTCGGTTGAAGCTGGTTTAACTAGTAACATCTTACTGATTATTGTAGCTTTATCTGCTTTAGCATCATTTACAACACCGATTTATGCAATGGGCAACACAATACGGATGCTTAGATTTCCATTTTTACTCTTTGCTCAATGGTTTGGTTTGTTAGGAATTGTCTTGTGTTTTTGTTTTTTAATGACACATTTATTAAGGTTGACCTCTTTAGGTAGACCCTTCTTGGAGCCGATATACCCACCTAGATCATCGGATATGAAGGATGCATTTATAAGGTTACCCTTTTCAATGATGTCAAAACGACCTCAATCATTTAGGAAAAGCGATTCAAAAAGGTTCTCAGCAGAAAAGGCCAAAAAGAATAAAGACATTGATGAGTAAAAGTGAGGTATTAGGATCGTGATTAAAATTGCTGAGAGGTTTCAAGTATCACATTTTTTAATATTTTATTTAGTTCACTCCCTTCAATATGGAATTGGTGTGTTAGGTTTTCAACGGATAATTTCTGAAACGGCAGGGAGGGATGCGTGGATAGCAGTCATTTTATCAGGGGTAGTTGTCCACGTATCACTTTGGATGATTTTTCGTATTTTGAAGGGATCGAATGGCAATATTGTTACGGTTCATCATGATTTATTTGGAAAATGGTTTGGCGGATTTCTTAGTTGTTTATTAACGCTTTATTTTGTAGTGTTGGCAATAACCGTTTTAAGGTCATATATTGAGATCGTTGAGGTGTGGATGTTTCCCGATCTTAATGTATGGGTCTTCTCTTTTATCTTTTTTTTATTAGTTTATTACATCATTAGTGGAGGGTTTAGAGTCGTTACGGGTATAAGTTTTTTTGGGGTTCTGTTGCCTATATATTTACTATTCACTTTCTTCTTTCCACTGCAATTTGCAGAAGTGAAAAATCTATTTCCGATTTTCAATCACTCGATTTCGGACATTGCGGTATCTACTAAGGAAATGTCTCTTACTGTTATTGGTTTCGAAGCATTGCTTCTTTATTACCCTTTTATAAAAAATGTTGAAAAATCAAAGAAGTGGGCACATTTAGCAGTTGCATTTAGTACGTTTGTGTATACGTTCATCTGTATTATTTCCATCATTTATTTCAGTGAGGAACAACTTGCGAAGAATGTCTGGTCAACATTAACAATATGGAAAATAATTGAGTTACCTTTTGTAGAACGCTTTGAATATATAGGGATCGCCAATTGGAGTTTAATTATTTTACCCAATGTTTGTTTAACAATTTGGTCAGCTAGTAGAGGCTTAAAAGATGTTTTTGCACAAAAGCAAAAATACATCCTTATTTTGGTTTTGATCGTTACCTATATAAGTGTTAACGTTTCTCAAACACGCAAGGAAATCAATATATTGAACGATATTGTTGCCCAGGCCGGATTCTTTATTATGTTTATATATGTTCCAAGTATGTTCTTCCTTACTATGATCATTCGTAAGATAAAGGAGAAAAAGGCATGAAAAAATGGTTCTTATTTATTATTATGCTCCCGTTCCTGTTAACTGGTTGTGTGGAGGAAGAGATTATAGATGAAGTAAATCTTGTGACCGTAACGGCTTTTGATAAAACAGGAGAAAATAAGCTAAGAGGAACTGCAGTTATAAATACTTATTTGAAGGATCAGCCCGTTAAGGATTTCTTAGTAGATGAAACATCTGAATTAAGTAGAGAGATCATTTCAAATTTACAAAGGAAAACACCTGATCCAATTGTAGTAGGAAAACTTCAGGTCGTGTTATTTGGTAAAGAACTTGCAACTGAAGGAATAAACGAAATAGTTGATACACTTCAACGTGATGCCGCAATTAGTGATCGACTCCTTTTAGTTGTGACAAGAGGAGAAGCACACGATCTATTAAAATCCGACTTTGGAACTGAAGGAGCTTCGAGATTCATATCAAGTTTAATTATACATAATAAATTAAACCGTGATTTACCTATGACAAATTTACATGTCTTTCTTTTTCAATTTTATTCAAAAGGTCATGACCCTTATTTGCCAATACTTAAAGAAAGTGATAAAAAAATTGAAATAGATGGGCTTGCATTGTTTGATAAACATAAGCTTGTTGGAGAGATTCCAAATGAAAAGTTGCCTTTCTTTAAGGTTTTAGCAGACCAATACACTCAAGGTATTTATACGTTAGAACTACCAGGTTCTCAAAAAAAGGTCGGTATAAATAGTATTTATTCTTCAAGTAAATTGACATTAATTTCTGAAAATCCTTTAAAAGTAAAAATTGATATACACATTGAAGGGTTTATTAATGAATATACCGGTAAGAGGATTACACAAGAGGTGATAAATGAGGTAGAAGTTGCCTTTAGTAAAAAAATAGAGAAAGAATCAGAAGCCCTTATTGAGCAGTTTAAAGAGTTGAAAATTGATCCACTTGGTATAGGTGATGACATTAGATCAAAATCTAGGGGGTTTGATATTGATAAATGGCGAGAAAAAATTCCGGAATTAGAGGTGGATGTCAAAGCGGATGTTGTCATATCTGAGACAGGTGTCATTGATTAAACAGCTTGAAACACTAAAGCATAAAGAGAAGAAAGAAAAACGGATAATTCCTTTCATACTAAATGGTTAGCTGGCAAATTTGGATAAAATACTTTATAAAATAGCATGAGGATTCTTGATTGTTTCACTACTAATTTTATGTCTTGTCTCATATGTTTTTTAATATGGACTAGTTTAAAATGAGGAGACGACATCATGAATTCTTTTGTTAAAGGAACATTGCTACTTGTGATTGCAGCATTTTTTGGGGAATGTCTTGAATTTTTTGTAAATATGATTTTAGCAAGACAACTGGGAGAGGAAGGAATGGGTTTATATATGACCATTCTGCCGGTTATCTTCTTTGTTGTTATCATTGCAAGTTTAGAACTCCCAATATCTATTTCAAAATTCATTGCTGAAAAACAACGTGAAACGCATTATCATATGCTCAAGCATACACTTTTTTTAACTGTATTATTTACGATTGCATTTTTATCAGTAGCTGCAGTTGTATTACCCTATATACCGATATTTAGCGGCTATCATCCATTTGTCAAGTGGTTAGTGATCCTTCTTATACCAATTGTCTCATTCTCTTCGATTGCGAGAGGTTATTTTATGGGAGTCCAACATATGGGGAAAATAGCTATATCTAATTTTTTGAAAAAAGTGGTTCAACTACTAGTATTGTACTGGGTATATCAATCTTTTCAATTTAATTTAGAAATAGCTTTATTAATAGCCCTTACAACCCTAGTTGTAAGTGAATTGTTGGTTTGTACATATTTGGTAGCAATTTACTTTATTCATTATCAAATGCTCCGCAAAGAACCAAAGCAGCATATTAAAGGGGAAAAAGTAAGAAGGGCTTTATTTGCTGTTTCATTTCCAACAACAGGTTTAAGGTTATTTCATTCATTTACACATGCAGTCCAACCGTTTTTAGTAAAAGGTGCATTAATCAGTGCGGGATTTTCAAGTGTCATGGCTACCGAGCATTATGGAATGCTAGCAGGTGTAGCGATGTCAATTGGGTTTTTCCCGGCATTTATTGGACATTCTCTAATGGTTATGTTAATTCCAAATGTTTCTGAAGCTTATGCTGAATATAACCAATCCAAGCTTGTGCGACTTCTTAAGCAGGCAATGATGATAACCATTATGTATGGTACGATCGCTGTTGTCGCTATGTACTTATTTGCTGAACCTTTAACACATTTATTTTTCGATTCAGTATCAGCGGCGTTTTATCTAAAACTTTTATGGCCTTACTTCTTATTTCACTTTTTTATCATTCCAATGCAAGCCTATTTAATTGGATTAGGGCTTGTAAAAGAAGCTATGTTTCATACAATTTGGTCACATGTTATCTCATTCGGAATGATGTATTTCCTAGGCTCGCTAGAATCTCTACATATGAAGGGAATTATCATTGGAATGAATATGGGCGCTGTTCTCCTTATGCTTATGCATTATGTGACGATTTGTAGAAAACTGGGGGTGAGCGTCTATTTTATGGCGAGAAAGGTAACATTTTGAATCTACGAAATTAGAAAAAGAGATATCGTGGAGTGTCATCGATTGAAGAAATCCGCAAAATGTAGAGGGTATGAGGGAAGATAACATTATGATGTTTCATCTCTACATGATTTCTTGTATCAAATGATCGAGCATCGTGAAAAATAAAACAGATATTCAAAAAGATAACTGGAGGAGTATTCTGTTGAGAAAAGTAGCTCTATTGTTATTATTGTTTGTAGCCATCAATCTATCAATCATCAGTTCAGTGGGAGCGAGTGGAACGAAACATGTTGTTGAAGGACAAAAGGTGATTGATTTTACAGTAAAGGATGTTGGCGGTTCAAACATCCATTTGGCTGATTATCAAGGAAAGGTTATCGTGCTGAACTTTTGGACAACTTGGTGTGCGTATTGCCAAGAGGAGATGGAAGAAATGGTTAAGTTCTCGTCTGAGGCAGATTCAGCAAAAATTAAATTGATTGCCATAAATGTAACAACATCAGAGAAGAGTGAACAAGCTGTAATAAATTTTGCTAAAGATTCAAATATTCCTTTTCAAATTGGACTTGATAGTAATGGGGAAGTTGCAAAGACTTATCAATTAATAGGGATACCAACTACATATATAATTGACCAGGCGGGTATCGTCAGGAAAAAAATCTTAGGTCCAATAACTGCTGATATTCTAAAAAGTTATATCTCAGAAATGGAATAAATATAATTAGAGAACAACATGATCAATGAAAAAGCCGGAACCGAAGTAGTATGTTACTTCATGGTTGCGGTTTGTTTTTGTATGTATATAGTTCCTCAGTAAATTCTAAAGCGAGCTTAAACAATTAATAATTAGGGAATACGTTTTAAACAATAACAATTTTAAATGAGAATAAAGAATAGTTTTAATGTTAAATGATAATTATTATTAATAAGTAATTATAATAATTATCACTTGAAATAATATATAAGTTTGTTATAATCAACAGTATACTATTAAATCAAGGGTTTTAGGAGATTTTTAAATAAATATCACAAGTAATTGTGTATTGAAGATGAATGTTATTCTCAATTAGAGGAGTGAGGAACTTGGAAATAAACACTGCAGGTCAAATGGATACTTCAATTCAGTCAGATAAACGTCTTTTTTTTAGTAAGTGGAGTGAGCATATCGAACTTATAAATGCAATTATTGCTGGGATACTTATTGGAGTTGGTTGGTTTTTAGAGAATGGTGGTAAGGAATCAGCAGCAATTTCGTTATTTATAGTAGCCTTTATATTAGGTGGGTATGCCAAAGCAAAGGAAGGCATTGAAGATACCATCCATGAAAAAAAATTAAATGTAGAATTGTTAATGGTTTTTGCTGCTGTTGGTTCTGCTATTATTGGGTATTGGACTGAAGGTGCCATTCTAATCTTTATATTTGCTCTAAGTGGTGCACTTGAGACGTTTACAATGAATAAGAGTCAGCGTGAAATTTCTGCGTTAATGAGTCTACAGCCTGAAGAAGCTCTTTTACTAAAGGAGGGTACTGAGAGAAAAGTCCATGTTTCGGCTTTACTTATCAATGATGTGATCCTAGTCAAACCGGGTGAGAGAATTCCAACCGACGGTGTAATATTGACTGGGATGACAAATATTGATCAATCAGCGATAACTGGTGAGTCAATGCCTGTTGAAAGGGAAAAAGATGATGAGGTTTTTGCGGGAACAGTTAATGGAAACGGCTCAATCACTATTTCCGTGACAAAAAAGAGCACCGATACAATGTTTCAAAAAATTGTAGAACTTGTCCAATCTGCACAATCTGAAAAGTCACCTTCACAACAGTTTATCGAGAGATTTGAAGGAACATATGTAAAAGCAGTACTAGCTATCGTTGCACTAATGATGATCCTACCTCACTTTCTACTTGGTTGGAGCTGGAATGAAACGATATATCGAGCATTAGTATTAATGGTTGTTGCATCACCATGTGCTTTGGTTGCGTCGATAATGCCAGCTACTTTATCAGCAATCTCTAACGGTGCAAGAAATGGACTTTTGTTTAAGGGTGGCGTTCATTTAGAACAATTAAGTAAAACAAAGGTTGTAGTATTTGATAAAACAGGAACCTTAACAAAGGGTGAACCAACTGTCACAGATGTCGTAATTGCTGATAAAATGGATACTAAGCTATTTTATGAAGCGGTTCTATCGATTGAAAATCAATCAAATCATCCGTTGGCAAAAGCAATAGTGTCTAAAATCCAAACGGAATTTCCAAATCAGAAGGCTGAAATGTCTTCTGTAGATGAAATTTCAGGCTTCGGTGTTAGTGCTATTCTAAATAATATCCACTGGAAAATAGGGAAGGCAGATTTTGTTGGCCGACAGGAAGCATTAAGGTTTCAAAATGGTGTGAGTGAGAGACTTGCTCAAGAAGGGAAAACAATTGTCTATGTCGTTCAAGAGGAAGTAATAGTCGGTCTTTTAGCATTAAAAGATGTAGTTAGAAAAGAAGCTCGAGAAGCGATTCAAACGTTACATGAAAATGGCATAAAAACGGTTATGTTAACCGGTGACAGTCAGTCAACAGCAGAGGCAATTGCAAAGGAATTAAACGTTGACCACTTTATAGGAGAATGTTTGCCTGGTGATAAAGTTTCAGAAGTAAAAGCATTAAAAGAAAAGTATGGTACGGTAACGATGATAGGTGATGGAATTAATGATGCACCAGCTCTAGCTACATCAGATGTTGGTATAGCAATGGGTGAAGGAACGGATGTCGCCTTAGAAACGGCAGATATTATTTTAATGAAAAATGAACTGTCGAAGCTGACCAATGCGGTGAAATTGTCTAAAAAAATGAATCGGATTGTCAAACAAAATATTGTTTTTTCTATGACAGTTATTGCTTTACTTATTTGCTCAAACTTCTTCCAAATACTCGACTTACCTCTAGGTGTAATAGGACATGAAGGAAGTACAATTTTAGTTATTTTGAATGGGCTACGATTGCTGAGAGGAAATTAAACAATACTATTTACCAAAGGTTAAAGGGACTATTCAAATAGTCCCTTTTATTGTTCTTCATTTATTCGTATCTAAACAAAGTTATGATTCAGTAGCTGTAGCTTGAGAAGTTGATTCTTCGATATCAGGTCTTTTACTAACTATTATGTAGGATATGACAAAGCAACAGAAACCCAAGGTCCAGCCAAAAACAGTACTATAATAAAAAATATTAACTAAAGCCATCCCGACAAATGGGGCTATAATTCCAATGATGCATAGAATCGGGACTAAGTGACTTTTTACCCAATTTAGCATGAACAACAACTCCTTAGTAGAGAAAGTAAGATGGCTAGAGGTTGTTCAAAAGAGCCTAGAAACGGCAAATAAGTATAGGTACCAATGTAATATGAAAAGTTTATATGAATATTCGTAGGTGCCCCAAACTTAAGCTTATTAACATCTTGGTTCTTTTGTTAGCCTTAATTATTATGTATATAGTAGATAGTATACAAGAAAAAGATAATGTCGAATACCCATTAAATATTAAAAGCATGTTACAAATGACCCTTATTGAGGATTTTTTGTGACATCTCAACCATTAATCATGCACTAATTTTTATTAATGTTGTTGAAGGTTAAAAGCTTTTAATTCTAGCTGTAGATTCGAAATAAGTAAAAATGTGATATTATTATTGTAAAATAGCTTGAAAGGTAGTGGTAATGTGTCAAAACGTCTTGGGAAATTAACAAATTGGTTACAAGATCAAGAAATCGATATATGTTTTATTCAATCAAAAGAAAATATTTTTTATTTAACTAATTTTTATACAGATCCACATGAAAGATTAATGGGATTATTTTTATTTAAAGACTATGAGCCATTTTTTGTATGTCCGCAAATGGAAGCAAACCAAGCGATAGATGCTGGTTGGAACGAGGAAATTGTTAGTTATGGTGATCATGAACAGCCTTGGGATTTAATAAAATCTGCTTTAGAAAAAAGAAAAGTTAACACTGTCGAAAAATTAGCAATTGAAAAGGAAGCTACATCCATTAACAGGTTTGAAAGTCTACAACAAGTTATCAAGTTTAATGAACTTATTTCTGTAGAAGATACTTTGAACGAGCATCGGGTTATTAAAGATGAAACAGAAATCTCAACTTTGAAACAAGCAGCGGAATTAGCAGATTACGGTGTAAAGATAGGGATCGAATCTCTAAAGACTGGTGTAACTGAGATGGAGGTCCTCGCTAAAATCGAATATGAATTAAAGAAAAAGGGAATTCGTGAAATGTCGTTTTCAACAATGGTGTTATTCGGTGAGAAGTCTGGGCAACCTCATGGAAATCCAGGTTCAAGAAAATTAAAACAAGGTGATTTCGTTTTATTTGATCTAGGTGTAGTTTTAAATGGCTATTGCTCTGATATTACCCGTTCCTTCGTTTATAAAACATACACTGAAACACAAAAACGAATTTATGAAACTGTGTTAAAAGCTCAATTAGTAGCGTTAGATGCAAGCCAAGCTGGAAATAGAATTGGAGACCTCGATAAAATAGCAAGAGAACTCATAAGTGATGCAGGGTATGGTGAATATTTTCCTCATCGTCTAGGTCATGGGTTAGGGATAAACGTCCACGAATATCCATCTATGAGCCATACAAATAATGAAATTCTAAAAGTAGGGATGGTGTATACCATTGAACCAGGTATTTATCACCCAGAAATCGGTGGCGTTCGGATAGAAGATGATGTTTTAATTACAAAGGATGGATACGAGACTTTAACAAAGTTTCCTAAGGAATTTACTGTAATAAAATAGACAAGATCCCTTGTTCAATGGAGTAAGGTGAAAAACGGTGAAAAAATGGATTTTATCTTTTGTTTTACTACTATTAACTATTGGTTGTTCATTAGATCAAGGAGTTAGGAATCTTATTTCTGCGGATGTTATAAGAGTAGTAGACGGCGATACGATAATAGTAAATATAAGTGGCAAAGAAGAAACAGTGAGACTTCTGTTAGTTGATACACCTGAAACAGTTCATCCCACTAAACCTGTCCAACCATTTGGACCAGAAGCTAGTACTTTTACAAAAAAGTTATTAACAGGTAAAAACGTTCAACTAGAAATGGACGTGGGAGAGCGTGACAAGTATGGACGGTTGCTAGCTTATCTATATGTCGATGATCAAATGGTCAATGAAATTCTCTTAGAGAGAGGATTAGCTAGAGTTGCTTATATATTCGAACCTAATACTAGGTATGTCGATGATTTTCAAACAATACAAAAGCAAGCACAGCAACAGGAATTAGGTATATGGAGTATAGAAAATTATGCGACAGATGTTGGCTTCGAGGGTATGGACACAGAAGTTCTTGAAGTCGAGGCTGATGACAAAGTTCACATAGCTGAAGGGTGTACCATTAAAGGAAATATAAATTCTAATGGAGAAAAAATTTTTCATACAGAAACATCCTCATCATATAAAGTGACCAAGCCAGAAGAAATGTTTTGTACTAAAGCAGACGCGATTGAAGCAGGATACCGTGCTGTAAAAAGATAATAAAGTACATGAAAATAAGGATAAGAAATACAAGGGTGGAACCGACTATTGGTTTCGCCTTTTGATTAGGAATTATTCCTCCTTTAATTTGAATGATATTGATTAACATTGGTTTGGGTTTAATAAATGTGATTTTTAAGTGAAAACAGGTTTTTAGTAACATCCATAGATATCCATATTGTTATATGGTAGAGTCAATTAAGAGGTACGGACGGTTATTTGCCCAATTTCCTAAATCCATCTGTTAGACGATTTACTTTTAGGTGAGGCATAGTAACGTTCATACATACAATTTTAACTGGTTGGATGTAATGCACTAAACAATGAACTGCCATATCAAAGGAGGCAATTATATGAAAAAAATTGCGGTTTTAACAAGTGGTGGAGATTCACCTGGAATGAATGCTGCAATTCGAGCAGTTGTTAGAAAAGGGATTCACTCAGGTCTAGAAGTATATGGTGTTTATCAAGGATATGCAGGTCTAATGGAAGGAAATATAAAGAAATTGGAATTAGGTTCTGTGGGAGACATCATCCATCGAGGTGGAACGATTCTTTATTCTGCAAGGTCAGAGGAATTCAAAAAAGATGAGTCACAGCACAAAGCTATTAAGCAACTCAGAGATTTGGGGATTGAAGGGTTAGTTGTCATTGGCGGTGATGGTTCCTATCGTGGTGCAGAAAAGTTGACGGAAAAGGGATTTCCTTGTGTGGGATTACCCGGTACGATTGATAACGATATTTCCGGAACTGACTATACAATAGGGTTTGATACAGCTTTAAATACGGTAATTGACAGTATCGATAAAATTAGAGATACAGCAACATCACATGATCGAACATTCATTATTGAAGTGATGGGGAGACATGCTGGTGATATTGCTCTTTTCTCAGGTTTGTCGGTTGGAGCCGAAACAATCCTTATTCCCGAAAAACCATACAAAATAGAAGAGGTTATTGAAAAGCTTCAAAAAGGAATGGGACGTGGGAAAAGACATTCCATTATCGTTCTTGCAGAAGGTGTTTGTTCAGCGACAGAACTTTCACAACAGTTAAAAGAACATTACCAATTAGAGACTCGGATTTCAGTGTTGGGCCATATACAACGTGGCGGTTCACCATCTGGATTTGACCGTGTACTAGCATCAAGATTAGGAGCACGTGCAGTTGAACTTTTAATTGATGGTAAAGCTGGACGAGCAATCGGAATGCAAAAACAGGAAGTTGTTGACCATGATATTGCAGAAGTATTGAAACAAAAAGATCCTCTTCCAGAAGGCGTTTATACATTATCTCAAGAGTTATCCATCTAAATAAATAATAAATAGGCCTACACAGAATGATTCATTCTGTGTAGGCCTATTGTGATTTTATTTTCTACTTCTGATTTGTTTTATGTACGAATACAACGATTATTTTTTGATTGTGATTAGAAGATGATTCCCTATAAATGTTCAATCATTGACGCTTTAATGATATAAGCCCTGCCTCTCTTATATCGTTGCGGCTCCTTGGCCGCGCCACATTAAAATCCCTGCGTCAAGTGTCCATCTAAGATGTCATTAGTAAGTAGCACGCGCTAATTCTGTATTACCCTTAATTATAGGGTTAAAACCTATGGACAATCTTTGCTGTAGGAATTTTTAGACCTACTACAATGGAAGTGTAAGAATAAATGGGAATAAGTAAAAGATTGAAAATGGAGGATTATTGAGAGTTATTGTTGAAGTAATCTTATTAACAGGCACAATTCTAAAAGATTGTTGTTAATAATCACTTTAAATGTTTTTGAAAAGACAACTAAAATAACGATTGTGATAACAGCTTTCAATTATAGTAATGTAAATTTATTACTAGAATAGATGATAATCTCTTGATTAAATCTTTCATCTGATTATTTAATAGCTACGCTAGTTTAAATGAAAATATTAATAGAATAATAGATTAATATATGAATTTGGGTCAAATAAACGAACATTTTTTGATCAAATGCCATATTTTCTTGTTTGAAAACGTATGATGAATAATAGGATTGAATACTTTATTGGAGGGATGAATGGAGATGACTGAAAAGGAAAAAGTAGGAGCTATTAAAAAAATTTCAGAAGATATCATTCGATTAACTGTTCGTGACCAAAATGACAAGCATCAAACCGAACAAGAAAAAACAGTCGAATTACTTGCTAGAGCATTATGTGATTTTTCTGTTCTGTATTTGTCATCACAGTCTCATGATGAAGAGCTATTAAAAGGTACTCTTGCAAAAGTGAAAATTGCCTATAACACGATGAACAAGGTCAAAAAATCAGATAATGTTGTCGCAGAAATCTAATTATGAATCAAAGAGAAAAAAGGGATTTATAGGATGAATTAACTAAAAACGAACATATGTTCCAAATTCAATAAATTTTATGTTACAATAAGTGTGCAGTCCAAAGGATCCTGCCAAGCCCCTTTTGAAAGGGGGTGATGCTAGTTGACTATTTATGAAAGCTTAATTGTAATGTTTAGTTTTGCGTCTTTAATCATGGCGATATTAGCTTTTTCACAAAAAAAATAGACCATAATAATTGGTCTAAAAACCTTATTTAACGAAAAATCCATCTTGGAAAAGGCCTCTATAAAGAGATCCATTTTGTGACTGCTGGCTGTGGATGGTGCAACATCCACGGTCATTATTAAATATATTATAGCACAAAGGAAAGTATGATTCAGTAAACAATTAATAAAAGGGTAAGACAATTTTCAATCTAAAGATGTTACCTGAAAATATGTCCCATCTTCTGTGCAAGCTAAAAGCAAAAGGCACGAAGAATAGTTCTTTACGAAAAGTATGCTTATTAACATTAATGCCCGAAACCAGCAAAGCGATAATCTAAATGGATAGTAGTGTTCACAACATTATTTTTTTAGATTTAATTTTTCTAAAATAGGTGTGAAATTATATTCAATATCAAAAAACATAGGCGTATTTTCATCAGTGTAAAATATTACCTTGCCAAGGTTCTTTGTTGTTGGGTTATATATAATCAGCACCTCACTTACGATTTCTTCAAACCATTTATTTTTAATCTTTAGAGACTTTGTCAACGGAATTTTTATTAGATAGCCCTGATCTGGAATCGGATTAGCTTGTACAGTTACTCTTTTTATTGCACGTATGGCATTCGCTACCTCTTTATCAATTTCTTCGCTAGTCTCAATTTCCTTAAAGATTGTACTTGTCTCAATATCTAATACCTTTATGGTTCTTTCTGCAGCAACTGTACTTTGTATGTTAACAAATAAACTAATAAAGATAAAAGAAAGAACGGCAACAAAAATCTTTTTCATCATAATCACCTCTTAAGATATCTTTCCCTACAAATTTATTAACATGACAGATAGAAAAAATAATTGTTTCTCCTTCTTAATAATTTCTACAAAATCCGACAAATTTATTGACGTTTCTAACTAACTCTTGTAATATAGATAAGATCGAATAAGTCTGTTTTTCACTTTAATACTAGATGCTTTAACAACTTATTCATTAGCTTATAGGGCTTCTTTTCTGTTGGTATAATCGTTTATATCAGTAGTGATAAAAGATCCTTGAATATAAAGGAGCTGTGGATTTCGTGAAGGAGTCCTTTGAAATAATAAGATCATTAAATAATAATGTTTTAATTGCTCGGCATGAATCATATGGTGAAGTTGTATTAATTGGTAAGGGTATTGGATTTGGAATGAAGCAAGGCGATGTTATTGAAGAAAACAACTATGAGAAAATGTTTGTTTTGACGAATCAAAAAGAGCAGGAACAATATAAAAAACTGCTTTCTTATATTGATGAAGAAATGCTCGACGTTGTCCAAGATGTGATTCGTTATATTGCAGAGCGAGTCGAACAGCCGTTAAATGAACATATCCATATTGCATTAACAGACCATATCACATTCGCATTAAAGCGTTTGCAACAAGGGATGGATCTTAAAAACCCATTTTTACTTGAAACAAAATCGCTTTATCCTTTTGAATTTCAGCTTGCAACAGAAGTCATTGATAGATTAAATAAGAGATTAAAGGTTCATTTGCCTGAAGGTGAAATAGGATTTATTGCTTTACACATCCATAGTTCTATTACGAATAAACCACTTTCAGAAGTGAATCAACATTCCCAGCTTATTAGCCAATTGACAGAAGTCATCGAAGATTCTTTGAAAGTTAATGTAGATCGCGAAAGTGTAAATTATTTAAGGTTAATTCGCCATCTCCGTTATACAATCGACCGAGTGAATTCTGGTGAATCTGTATCTGAACCAGAAAAATTAGCTTTTTTGTTGAAAAAGGAATATCCATTATGCTACAATACTTCTTGGAAAATGATTAAAGTTATGCAACAAGCATTGAAAAAAACTGTTTATGAAGCAGAATCTGTCTATTTAACGATGCACTTATATCGACTTACAAATAAATAAGAGTGACCATACGTTTCACGTGTTACTGATTTGATCAGGCATGAGTGAACAAAGGATGTTTTTATTTGCTATTTTGGGGAACTATACCTATTAGCAAATATATCTTTGTTCACCATGCCTTTTTTGTTTGTTTTAGACGAATTTTTGCGCACATGCAAGCGGTTAAAGGATGACGATTATGAGTGATTCATCATACTTTATTGCTCGTTGCAAAATAATATGTATGGAGGTAAGTCAAATGTTTAAAAATGCTTTCGGCGTTCTTCAAAAAATAGGACGTGCTCTCATGTTGCCGGTAGCTTTATTACCTGCGGCTGGGCTTTTGTTAGCTTTAGGTAACGCTTTACAAAATGAAACTCTTACAAACCTTGCTCCATTTTTAACAAGTGATTGGGTAGCATTGATCGCGAGTGTTATGGAGAATGCTGGTAATATTGTCTTCTCAAACCTTCCTGTTCTATTTGCAGTAGGTGTCGCGATAGGGCTAGCTAACGGTGATGGAGTTGCTGGTATTGCTGCGTTAATCGGATATTTAATTATGAATATCACGATGAGCAGTATATTAAAAGGTTTAGGAGTTATACCTACTGATTCTGTCGAAATAACACAATTTTTAGCAGACAATAGTGCTGCATATGGTAGTGTTTTAGGAATTCCCACCTTACAGACAGGGGTCTTTGGAGGGATAATTGTAGGGGTTTTAGCATCTTATATGTACAATAAGTTCTTTACTATTGAGTTGCCACAGTACCTTGGTTTCTTCGCTGGAAAGCGATTTGTTCCAATTGCTACTGCAGGATCTGCAGTATTGTTGGGAATTCTAATGTATTTTGTTTGGCCCCCAATTCAAACTGGTTTGAATGCATTTTCAACAAACCTGTTGGATGCAAATAGAACGCTAGCAGCTTTTATCTTTGGTGTAATTGAGCGTTCATTGATTCCATTTGGTTTACATCATATCTTCTATTCACCATTCTGGTTTGAATTTGGATCATATGTGAACGAAGCAGGAGCAACTGTTCGTGGTGATCAAACCATCTTCTTTAATCAAATTAAAGACGGTGTACAAGATTTAACAGCAGGAACATTTATGACCGGTAAATTCCCTTTCATGATGTTTGGTTTACCGGCAGCAGCGTTAGCTATTTATCATGAAGCAAAACCGGAAAATAAGAAGATTGTAGCAGGTTTGATGGGTTCTGCGGCATTAACATCATTCTTAACGGGTATTACAGAACCTCTTGAATTTTCATTCTTATTTGTTGCACCTGTCTTATTCGGGATTCACGCATTTTTTGCAGGATTGTCCTTTATGACAATGCATCTATTAGACGTAAAAATCGGGATGACCTTTTCTGGTGGATTGATTGACTTCTTATTATTTGGAGTATTAAACTCACAAACGAACTGGTGGTTAGTCATTCCAGTAGGTTTAGTTCTTGCAGTCATTTATTACTTTGGTTTCCGTTTCGCTATTCGTAAATGGAACCTTGCAACACCCGGTCGAGAAGAAGCAGATGTGGATACGGCTGACGAAGGTCAATCGAGACCAACTACAGCAGGTGAGCTACCTGGACAAATTCTCGAATCACTTGGTGGTAAAGAAAATATCAAACATCTGGATGCATGTATTACTCGTTTACGTGTAACAGTAAATGATGCAAAGGAAGTTGATAAAAATCGTTTGAAAAAATTAGGTGCTTCAGGAGTTTTGGAAGTTGGTAACAACATTCAAGCCATTTTTGGACCTAAATCAGATAACTTGAAGACACAAATTCAAGATGTCATAGCTGGTAAGAAACCGAAAGCAACAAAAACACACTCTCAAACTCAAGAAGTACAAGAACAAGTTGAAGATGTGGTAGCAGATGGCTTGAAAAATGAAGTTGTAGATGAAACGTTTGTATCACCTCTTACTGGTGAGTTAAAAGAAATTACTGAGGTGCCAGACCAAGTATTTTCTGGGAAAATGATGGGTGATGGTTTTGCCATCTTACCAACAAATGGAACTGTAGTTGCACCAGTTAATGGTAAGATCCTAAATGTATTCCCTACAAAACATGCAATTGGACTTCAATCTGATGGTGGGAAAGAAATCTTAATTCACTTCGGAATTGATACAGTTAATTTAAAAGGTGAAGGTTTTGAAACCTTTGTTCAAGAAGGCGACATTGTTGAACAAGGTCAAAAATTACTTGAAGTTGATCTTGACTATGTGAAGAAAAATGCACCGACAATTATGACACCTATTGTATTCACTAACCTTAAAGAGGGGCAAACAGTGAAAATTCAAGTTAAAGGTAACGTAGTTGCTAAGGATGAAAATATTATTACCTTTGAAGATTAATATTGATATAGCACTATTTACTGCAACGAAATTAAAGTAAAATATAAATTTTATAAATAGCCACACTTGTCTTTTGTTTTGTGTGGCTGATAAAATAGAAGCTTGTAGAAAAATGAATGATTTTAAAGGAGAATGATGAAAATGGCAGAAAAAACATTTACAATAACAGCAGAAACAGGAATACATGCACGTCCAGCAACAGTTTTAGTACAAGCAGCAAGCAAGTATGATGCTGATGTTAACTTAGAATATAGTGGTAAAACAGTTAATCTTAAATCTATCATGGGTGTTATGTCTTTAGGAATTCCTCAAGGATCACAAATTAAAATTACAGCTACCGGTTCAGATGCAGACGAAGCTGTTGCAGGTATTGAAGAAACATTGAAAAATGAGGGGCTTGGCGAATAATGAGTAATAACCTAAAAGGGATTGGAGCTTCAGCTGGTATAGCAATTGCTAAAGCATACCGTTTAGAAGAACCTGAACTTACGATTGAAAAGAAAAACGTAGCAGATAAAGAGGCTGAAAAGCAACGATTTGAACAAGCGATTACCCAGTCTAAGGCTGAGCTTGAAAAAATCAAAGACCATGCGAACCGTGAGTTAGGCGCTGATAAAGCTGAAATTTTTGCAGCACATTTATTAGTGTTAAGTGATCCAGAACTACTAAACCCAGTTATTGATAAGGTAAATAAAGAGGGCATCAATGCAGAGTATGCTATGAAGGAAACAGCTGACATGTTCGTTAATATGTTTGAAACAATGGATAATGAATACATGAAAGAACGTGCAGCAGATATCCGTGATGTCACAAAACGGGTAATTGCCCATTTATTAGGTGTTCAAATACCTAATCCTAGCTTAATTTCAGAAGAAGTTGTTATTATTTCAGAGGATTTAACTCCTTCTGATACAGCACAGCTTAATCGCCAATATGTACAAGGCTTTACAACAGATATTGGTGGACGGACTTCTCATTCAGCAATAATGGCTAGATCAATGGAAATTCCAGCTGTAGTAGGAACAAAACAGGCTACATCTATGATTGAAAATGGTGTAATGGTTATTGTTGACGGACTTGATGGTGATGTAATCATAGATCCAACTGCAGAAGTGATCGCACAATACGAAGAGAAAAAAGCTAAATTTGAAGTCCAAAAAGCAGAATGGGCTAAGTTAGTGGACGAGCCAACAGTTACAAAAGAAGGTAAACATGTTGAGCTTGCTGCTAATATCGGTACACCTGAAGATGTAAAAGGTGTATTAGAAAACGGTGGAGAAGCGGTTGGTTTATATCGGACTGAATTCCTTTACATGGGTAGAGATCAACTCCCAACAGAGGAAGAACAATTCGACGCTTATAAAACTGTTCTAGAAAGAATGGAAGGCAAACCAGTTGTTGTCCGCACTCTTGATATTGGTGGAGATAAAGAACTTCCATACTTAAATTTACCGAAGGAAATGAACCCGTTCTTAGGATTTAGAGCAATCCGTTTATGTCTAGAAGAACAAGATATTTTCCGTACACAATTACGTGCATTATTACGTGCAAGTAGCCACGGTAATTTGAAAATTATGTTCCCGATGATTGCTACTGTTTCTGAATTTAGAGAAGCTAAAGCAATCCTCTTAGAAGAAAAAGAAAAGCTTGTCGCAAATGCTGTCCAAGTGTCTGACTCTATTGAAATAGGGATAATGGTTGAAATACCTTCTACAGCAGTTATGGCGGATACATTTGCAAAAGAAGTAGACTTTTTCAGCATTGGAACGAATGATTTAATTCAATACACAATGGCAGCAGATCGCATGAACGAGCGCGTATCTTACCTGTATCAACCGTACAATCCAGCTATTTTGCGCCTTGTATCAATGGTAATCGACGCTGCTCATAAAGAAGGCAAGTGGGCAGGAATGTGTGGCGAAATGGCCGGCGATCCGATCGCGATTCCGTTATTACTAGGTCTAGGTCTAGATGAGTTTTCAATGAGTGCAACATCTATCCTACCTGCACGAACACAAATTAAGCAATTATCTAAAGAAGAAGCACAAAGCGTTAAGGAAAAAGTCTTAGCTATGAGCACTACTGAAGAGGTTGTTGCATTTGTAAAAGAGACATTTCATATCGCTTGATAATTGGTTTGAAAAAAGACAGGCTCTGTGCCTGTCTTTTTTGTTCTCCGCATTAACACCCCATTGTCATTTTTGCAGAACGGTCAATATCATTGTGTTTTTAGTTGATATAAAATCGAATTGGAGAAATGGACAATAAATAATTCGGAAAAGATAATATAGTGAAATTTTAAGGTAAAAAGTGTTTTATTTATGTAAAAGGAGGCTTTTTGATGGAACTCACTATTTACGGCTGGATCCAATATTGCAGGTAGAAAGCCAGGGTAATCAGTTTAGGAAGGGCAGAAAAAATCAAAGTATGCCAACATACCTGTTAAAACAATAGTAGTAATCAGTATACCTCGAGCAACCCTTGAAACAACCCCAGAAAATGAATTCATTTACTAAAAAGTTATTCATAGTGCGAAAATACCTCATGTAGTAACAAAATTTAATCAAATTTACGCTAAGAATTTATTAAGTGCAAAACAACATCTGTTTCATAGTAAGAAAATGATGATTAAACATTCCCCACTTAAAATAGATATCCTTAACCAATATAATAGATTAATCGAGATTTATTGAAGGAGTTATATGTGCTAATTTTAAAAGTGTACCAATGGTTACATTTGAGGGGAAATGGAGATATTCAAACTACAATTATAAGTCAAAAGATGCAGGCTATATTCGCACTTGAGGACTGCTATTTGCTTATAAACTCAACAATTACAAATCAAAGACTAAGAGACTTTTTAAACCTAGGAACTACATCAGGTGCAATAAACTACTTTCCTCGATGAATTTATAGATTGAGGGTACAAATAATGGCAGAATATACATAGATATATATTGGACAATATTTCGCTTAACTAGGACAATATAGGTAACTAATCGGATGATAGGTATAACCAAATCCTGGATTACACTGTTTGTTTAGTTAGCTAAACATAGTAAAATAAACATATCTTTATGAAAAGGAGTGATGACATGAACTTAGGTTTACAAGGGAAAAATGTTCTTGTAATCGCCTCAAGCCAAGGGTTAGGAAAGGCAATTGCAAAGCAACTCTCCACACAAGGTGCAAATGTGATGATATCTAGTCGTGATCAAGAAAAATTACTAAAGGTAAAAAAAGAGCTCGAACTTACTAGTAAAGGAAAAGTTGAATGTAAACATTGTGATATTAAAGAAAAAAGTGAAATTGAGAATCTTGTATCAACTACGATTAGAGAATTTGGTTCAATTGATTTACTCGTTAATAATGCAGGGGGACCTCCTGCAGGCACTTTTGAAGAAATGTCTGATGAAGATTGGCAGCATGCATTTGAATTGAATCTGCTAAGCTATATTCGGGTTATGAGAGAAGTCCTACCCTCAATGAAACAAGCAGGTGGGAAAATTGTTAACATTGCTTCTTCATCTGTAAAGGAACCAATCCCAGGACTAATATTATCCAATACATTTCGAACAGGAATTGTGGGCTTAACGAAAACATTGGCTAGCGAGTTTGCTTCATATAATATTCTAATAAACACGGTTGCTCCTGGTCGAATTGCTACAGACAGAGTGGCTTTTCTAGATTCGAATGCAGCAGAAAAACAAGGTATTACTAGGGTAGAAATAGAAGAAAGAATGAAGAAAGTGATACCATTGGGACGTTATGGCGAGCCAGATGAATTTGCTAATTATGTCTGTTTTTTGTTATCAGATACGAATAGCTATATGACAGGACAAACGTTTTTAGTTGACGGTGGTATGGTTAAGTCAATATAACTAAAGTAGTTGTAATAAAAAGGAGGAAGTCCTATTGAAAAAAACGGTTGGATTTATCGGTCTAGGTGTAATGGGAAACAGTATGGCAAAACACTTACTTCATGCAGGTTATCGATTAAATGTGTATTCAAGAACAAAGGAAAAAGCAGAAGAAGTGATATCACTAGGAGCGAGCTGGAAGGGATCTGTAAAGGAGCTTGCTAAACAAAGTGAAATTATTATAACGATGATCGGGTATCCAAAAGATGTTGAAGAGGTTTACCTAGGTGAACAGGGAATCATCGAAGCTGCAAATTCAGGCACACATGTCATTGATATGACTACATCGCAACCAGCATTAGCTAAAAAAATTTATGAGCAAGCAAGTACGAAACAAATATATGTGCTTGATGCACCTGTTTCGGGTGGAGATATTGGTGCTAAAGAGGCTAGGCTAGCAATTATGGTTGGAGGAGACAAGCAGGCTTTTGACTATTGCTTACCACTATTTGAAGCGATGGGCAAAAATATCGTTTATCAAGGTGCGGCAGGTGCTGGGCAAAACACGAAAATGTGTAATCAAATTGCGATAGCATCAGGCATGATCGGTGTATGCGAAGCGATCGCTTATGCTGAAAAGTCTGGGCTAGATCCAGCAACTGTATTAAAAAGTATATCAACTGGAGCTGCAGGAAGTTGGTCACTTAGTAATCTAGCGCCTAGAATGTTAGCAGAGGATTATGAACCAGGTTTCTTTGTCAAACATTTCATTAAGGATATGGGAATTGCCATAGAAGAATCCAATTCGATGGACATTAACACACCTGGATTAAAGCTAGCTTACCAATTGTATGAACAGCTTGCTGAGATAGGTGAAGAAAACAGTGGAACGCAAGCAATAGTTAAGTTATGGAAGTCTTAATAGGAAATTAATGACCAAATCCCACGCCTTATGACTTTCTACTAGATGCAGATCCCACTCTGCACGATATCAAAAATGTTGATTTCGTATCGACTCTATCAATAAAGTTTATTTTCTTAGTCATAGGGTGATAGGAAGATGTGATTTCAGAAAATGGAATTCAATGTGCTGATATAGTCGTTTTTTATAGAAATATATTGAAAAATAAGGAATAATTTGAAACAATTACATAGTTAAAAACGTCTAGACAATATGGACTTTATATTGTCTTTTTTTATTGTCAAATAATCATATCGGTAGAAATAAGGGGGAGAAAAATGCCAGAAGGAACAATTGTAACTGTTCATCGTAAATTAAAGAAGTCTAGATACATCCGAATTAATATTTTCTTTTTTATAGTTTTTATATTATTCGTTGCACTAATCGTTCGTTTAGGTATTGTGCAAATTGTTAAAGGAGAGGAGTTTTCAAAAGAGGTATCCAAAACTGAATCAGATTATGCCCGTCTTCCAGCTCCGCGAGGGAAAATGTATGATCGATATAATCGTGTCGTTGTCGACAATGTTAGCGTTCCAGCGATTACCTATACGGTTGACAAAACAACAACCCCAAAGGAAAAACTCGAAACTGCAAGTAAACTATCTGAATATGTAACGTATGAATTAGAATTTTTAGAAGAGGAAGTAAAGGAGCGCGATATCCGTGATTATTGGCTTGCTGCAAACCCAGATGAGGCAAAGAAACTACTCAACAAAACTGAATTAAAATTAACATCAGCTGAAACATATAACTTACAGGTGAAACGTGTTCCTACAAGAGAAGTAACAGCTATTGTTAAAAACGTAAAAGAGTTAGAATTAGCATATATGTATAAACAATTCTCATCTGGCTATCAATATGAACCACAGGTTGTTAAATCAACAAACGTAAATGGGGATGAACTGTCGTCCAATTTAACAGAAGAAGAAGTATCAATCGTTGCTGAGAATTTAGAAGAACTACCAGGAATAGACGTGATTACAGATTGGGGTAGAGCCTATCCTTATGAATCACTTAGAACGATATTTGGTGGACTGACATCACCTGAGCAAGGGATTCTCCAAGATAGAGAGGACTATTATCTTGCTAGAGGCTATTCTCGTAACGAACGTGTTGGGAAAAGCTATCTTGAATACCAATATGAAGATTACTTAAATCCAAGAAAAGCGAAAGTGAAATATGTCTCTGATAAAAGTGGAAACATTGTTTCTGAAGAAATGGTTGATGAAGGTCAACGAGGTTATGATTTAAAGCTATCATTTGATATGGAGCTTCAAATGAAAGTTGATAAAATTGTAGAAGAAGAACTACGAAAAGCAAGTGGTGCTCATCATTTAATGGATCGGGCGTTCGTTGTAATGATGGATCCTGCTCAAGGTGATGTATTAGCGATGGTTGGGAAACAAATAAATCCTGATGATCGTAGTGAAATACTTGACTATTCATATGGTGCATTTTCTACACAATATGAAGCAGGATCAACGGTTAAAGGTGCCACTGTTCTTTCCGGATACCAAAATGGGATGCCACATGGAAAAGGGTATAGAGATCGAACGCTACATTTTAAAGGTACACCACCAAAAAGTTCATATAAACCACTGGGCGATATGACTGATCTATCTGCATTAAAACTATCATCAAACGTGTATATGTTCTTTGTTGCAATGAAGATTGCTGATGTTCATTATGTAGAGCATGGGCCTTTAAATGTATCGTCAGAGGACTTTCAAAAATTAAGAAATTATTTTGCTCAGTTTGGCTTAGGGGTACCAACAGGGATTGACTTACCTCAAGAGTCAGGAGGATTATTAAATCCACCTGACCAAGCAGGGAAGCTCTTAGATATTGCGATCGGACAATTCGATACCTACACACCACTTCAGTTAGCACAGTATGTTTCAGTTATTGCTAACGGAGGTTCACGTGTTCAACCAAGGATAGTCACAAGTATCCATACACCGATAGAGGAGGCTGAACTAGGACCAATATCTGTTGATAAACCGACAAAAGTATTAAACAAAGTAAACAATACAACCAGTGATATAGAGAGAGTTCAAGATGGATTTAGACAAGTCGTGACATCTGGAACTGGTAAGACAATTAAATTGGATGTTGCGGGAAAAACTGGGACATCAGAAACGGCTTATTACGGACCTAAACGTGAGTACTGGGGAAGAATAACAAATAACCTAAATTTCGTTGGCTATTATCCATCTAAAAATCCAGAGATCGCCTTCAGTGTTGTTGTACCATGGGCAACTAACGATAGAGTTTCAATTAACAAGACGATTACTTCTGAAATTGTTAAAGCATATGCTGAGCTACAAAAGAAATATGTAACATCAACTGAAATTGAAAAGCAAGAAGAAAACGAAGAAGAGGCTGAATAAGCCTATTCTTCGTTTTTTAATGATTATTCCATCTTAAGACACATTTTTTTATAAACCAACCTTTATTTCACTCATATTAGTGGTAAAATAAAGGTTGGTTTAAAAATAAAAGGCAAGCTTTTGACATAGATTTATTACGTAATATGGGAGGTATTTAATATGACAGATCAAGGTCCAAGTGCTGCGGATCAGCGTAAATTAAAAAAATCAAGGTATATCCGAATAAATGTTTTCTTTTTTCTTGTCTTTATATTGTTCGTTGCACTAATTGTCCGTTTAGGAGTTGTACAAATTGTACAAGGTGAAGAGTTTTCAAAAGAAGTAGCAAAGACTGAAACAGACTTCGCAAGTCTTCCAGCTCCACGAGGGAAAATGTATGATCGCTACAACAGAGTTGTCGTGGATAATAAAAGTGTGCCCGCGATTACCTACACTGTTGATAAAACAACAAAAGCTGAAGATAAAATTAGCACAGCTAAGAAGTTGGCAGAGTATATTAGTTATGAACCAGAATATCTTCAAGCAGAATTAAAAGAGCGTGATATGCGTGACTATTGGTTAGCCGCTAATCCTGAAGAGGCTAAGGAATTACTTTCTGAAAAGGAATTAGAATTAAAACCTTCAGAAACCTATAAGCTTCAGGTAGACAGAGTTCCAAATGTGGAAGTCGAAGCTATTCGTGAAAATGTTGATGAGCAAACATTAGCTTATTTTTATACAAGGTTTTCTTCTGGCTATCAATATGAACCACAGGTTGTAAAGTCATTAAATTTAACTGAAAAAGAAGTTTCAATGGTAGCAGAGCATTTAGAAGAGTTACCAGGTATAGATGTTATCACAGATTGGGATCGTTCCTATCCATACGATTCCTTAAAAACAATTTTTGGTGGTCTTACTTCACCGGAACAAGGAATTCTTCAATCAAGAGAGGATTATTACACAGCAAGAGGCTATGCTCGAAATGAACGAGTAGGAAAAAGTTATCTAGAATATCAGTATGAGGATTATTTGAATCCACGTAAGGCGAAGGTAGAATATATCTCCGATAATAGCGGTAGTATTGTCTCGGAAGAAGTAATTGATGAAGGACAAAGAGGTTATGACTTAAAGCTTTCGTTTGATATGGAACTACAAATGAAGGTTGAAGAAATTGTAGAAGATGAATTGCGACAAGCTAGTGGCGGCCACCATCTAATGGATCGAGCATTTGTTGTGATGATGGATCCATTCCAAGGTGATGTATTGGCCATGGTTGGAAAGCAACTTGATCCAGACAATCGAAGTGGTGAAATGCTTGATTATGCATATGGATCTTTTGCTACACAATATGAAGCTGGATCGATAGTAAAGGGAGCTACTGTTCTGGCAGGTTATCAGGATGGTATGCCACATGGTCAATCCTATTATGACACAACTCTTTATATTAAAGGGACACCACCAAAGAGTTCTTATAGCAATTTGGGCCAAATGACAGATCTAAGTGCATTAAAAAAATCATCAAACGTATATATGTATTATGTAGCGATGAGAATTGCTGATGTAACTTATGCCAAAAATGCACCAATAAATGTAACAACTGGGGATTTCCAAAAACTACGAAATTATTTTTCGCAATTTGGTTTAGGTGTTCCTACAGGTATTGATTTACCGCAAGAGTCCTCTGGCTTACAAAATGTACCAGATAGTCCTGGTAAACTACTGGACATAGCAATAGGACAATTTGATACCTATACACCACTTCAAATGGCACAGTATGTTTCTGTTATTGCGAATGGTGGTTCTCGTGTTCAACCGAGGATCGTCACAAGTATTCATTCACCTGTTGAAGAGCCTGAACTTGGCCCAATAGCAGTCGACAAATCTCCAAATGTCTTAAATAAAATTAATAATACAACAAGTGATGTCGAACGAGTTCAAGAAGGTTTTAGACAGGTAGTAACAAGTGGGACAGCTTCTGCATATATCCATTATGATGTTGCAGGGAAAACAGGAACCTCACAAACACTATATTACGGACCTAAACGTCAATACTGGGGAACGGAAACGAATAACTTAAACTTCGTTGGTTATTATCCTTCTAAAAACCCTGAGGTCGCTTTTAGTGTTGTTGTGCCATGGGCAAGTAATGATGGTGATGCTGTGAATAAACATATAGCTGACCGTATTGTTAAGGCTTATATTGACCTTCAAAAAAAATATGTTACAACAACTGATATAACAACTGATAAAAACACGAAAGAAGAGGAATAACTACCTCTTCTTTTTTTTGGTAATCTAATGTTGAATAGGCACGTGAAAAATGAACGGAATAAGGCTCATCTTAAGATCTTTAGAGACAGATAGGCACTACCATCTCCAAAAATGTGGAATATCCAAAAAATGAACCGGAATAAGTATTACGTTTGTTATAACATATAATTAATTTTATTTTCTTACATTACTATATTGACTTTAATATGTAACCACGTACTATTAATAATAGTGAGAAAACTTCACAATAAAGACTATTTAATGAAAACTCTCCTTTTATTACCAAATGATAGCAATAAAAAAAGGATTTTTAATAATAGAAATCGAATATTAAACCTATACATAAAAGAGTTTGCAAACAAACAATCAAAGAATGATGCTTTTGATAAATTGATATGAAAGTATACCTATCTTATAATCATAGAAAATAATGGGGTCCATAAAATATATTTGATATTGTAAAGAAAATATGTGATATCAGTGATTTAGTTGTTCTTATTAAAGAATTCGATTATCCTAACTACTAGTGATCTGAATTCGCAACAAATCTACAGGAAAATGTTAATTATTCTACATAGAAAAGAAATAGTAATTTGAAGTGGAATTATTAAACGTATTCACTACATGATGAGGCGGCAATTGGTCAGGTAAAAGTAGTAGAGATAATAATAAAGGAGGGGAAGCAATGAGTCATAATGCAGCCAATATTGAAACCGTTATTCAAGACGTAGAAGTATATGCAGTTGTATCATCTAATGGTCGCTTCCAGTATATTTCTTCAAACTCAAATGAACTAATGGGTTATTTAAATAGTGACTTAATCGGTAAGTATCTGAAGGAATTTATTCATAGTGAAGATTTATTTTTAATAGAGAGTTATTTTTATAATGAGCATCATTTGTATCCTTGTACCTTCCGTTTTTTAAATAAGAATGGCCAATATATCTGGTTTGAAGCATCAGTAGATTTCATTTATAGTAATGTAAAAAAGAACGGTCAAGAAATTATTCTCAAAATGAGAGCTTTAGAGACAAATATAAAATCGAATGTAACGACCATGAACAATAGTAGTGAAACAATCAACCCTATTGGCAAGTTTGAAGGGGATTTATTATTAGAGGATTTACCAAGTCCTTTATTCATAGCATCTTTTGGCAGGATTATTTATGTAAATAAGGCATTTCAAGACTTACTAGGTGCAACTTCCAAAGATCAGTTAGTAGGAAGAGATACGATTGAATTTATTGATGATAGTTTTCATGAAATTGTAAAAAATAGAACCGATAGATTACATAATGGAGAAAAAGTAGGTATTATTGAGCAAACTTGGCGACGACATAACGGGAAGGCGATTAATGTTGAAGTAACGGCTAATCTAACAACATTTAGAGGTCAAAGAACAGAGTTAATTGTATTAACCGACATTTCTTCCAGAAGAAACTTTCAAAAAATCTTACAAAAAAGTAGGGAACGTTATCAACGATTAATTGATAATTCAATTGACACAATTGCCGTCATCCATAAAGATAAATGGGTTTTTGTGAATGATTCAGGTGTTAAGCTCTTTGGGGCTGGGGATTACCCTGAAATGCTTGGAAAGAATATATTTGAGAATTTACACCCAAATGATCACACGCATATGAAGGAATCATTAGAAAGTATTATTAACGGAAAATCTGAAGTGCAAGTGACCAACCAATCATGGATAATTTCTGAAGATAAGACAGTTTATACAGAAATGGTTTGTATACCGACCACTTATTTTGGTGAGCAAGCTGTTCAAATCATATTACGAGATATATCAGATCGTAAAAAAACAGAAGAATTGATGCTGCGATCAGAAAAATTGTCAATTGCAGGACAGCTCGCGGCAGGAATTGCTCATGAGATACGGAATCCGTTAACTGCAATTAAGGGTTTCTTACAAATCATGCAACCTGATTTAAAAGATCATTCGCAATACTTTCAAATTATCTTTTCGGAACTGAACAGAATTGAAATGATACTTAGTGAGTTATTAATGCTTGCGAAACCTCAGGAAACACAATTTAAGAAAGCAAATATGATAACGTTAATTCAAGATGTTGCAATGCTTTTAGAAACCCAGGCCAATCTAAATGGTGTTAGTATTGAGCAGAAATATGAGGATCAAGAGATTTTTGTGAATTGTGATCAAAATCAATTAAAACAGGTTTTTATAAATCTTTTTAAAAATGCAATAGATGCGATGCCGAAGGGAGGAAAAGTTTCTGTTTGTACGAAAAGAACGAATAACATAGTTAGTATAAGAGTTAAAGATGAAGGTGAAGGAATACCTACTGATTTATTGGAGCGCATTGGTGAGCCATTCTTGACAACGAAGGAAAAAGGTAATGGCTTGGGATTAATGATTACATATAAGATAATAGAGGATCATAAAGGGAATATCTATGTGGACAGCAAACTAAAAGAAGGTAGCACATTTCTTGTTGAATTTCCCTGTAACTGATTTTTGAATAAATTCGGAATAATAGTTAAACTAAAACAACGGCGATTGCCGCTGTTTTAGTGAAAATATTACTCTTTTAAATAATATTCAATGCGATTCATTGCTTCCACCAATTGTTCCATAGAATATGCATATGAAAGACGAACATATCCTTCTCCATAACTAGAAAACGCACTACCTGGAACTAATGCTACTCCTGCATGTTTAACCAAAGACAAAGCGAAATCAAACGAAGATTGATTGAACTTTTTAACAGATGGAAAAAGATAAAAGGCACCATCCGGTTTAACAACTTCAAACCCCATACCCACTAGACGATTATAGACATAATTTAATCGTTCTTCATATGCTTGTTTCATCTGAACAGCATCATTTATGCCATTTGTTAGTGCCTCATACGCAGCTTTTTGTGAAATAGAGGTAGCACAGGAGACATTATATTGATGAACCTTCAATAAGTGCTTTGTAACTGCTTTTGGTGCATATAATAAGCCAACTCGCCACCCTGTCATACTATGTGACTTTGAAAGACCATTAATGACAATTGTCTGCTCTCGTAAAAATTTTGCAATTGATTGATGAGATTTTCCGTATACAAGTTCACTATAAATTTCATCAGATAAGACGAATATATTTTTATCGCGAATTAGTTCGGCTATTTCTTTTAGCTCATCTTCTTCTAATGTGACTCCAGTAGGATTTGACGGGTACGGAAGCACGATGCATCTTGTTTTTTCATTAATATATGGTGCCAGTAAATCTGCAGTTAATTTAAATTGATTACTAGTCGTATCAACTAGGATTGGTTTACCACCTGCAAGCCTTATAAGAGGTTCATATCCTGGATAGACAGGGCTCGGTAAGATAACTTCGCTACCTTCTTCTAATAAGGTGCGAAAAGTACAATCGATAGCTTGACTGGCTCCTACGGTTACAATAACTTCATTTTCAGGTGAGTATGTAAGACCATACTTTCTTAAGACATATTCGCATGCTGCAACACGGAGGTCATAAAAACCGGCATTATGTGTATATGACGTAAAATTATCCTCAATCGCTTTTATTCCAGCATCTTTAACATGTTGAGGTGTATCAAAATCAGGTTGTCCAATCGTAAGAGAGATTACATCTTCATATTCAGCAACCATATTAAAGAATTTTCTAATCCCTGAAAGTTCTATTTGTTTTACTCGTGTATTTACTAAGTGCTCCATTATTAACCTCCTCATGGAAAATATCAATCCTATTAATATTATATATAGCTGTTATTTTACCATTTATATAAAGGAAAGGGGATGGAATCGATTTAAATTAATAAAAGAGTAAAGTACGTATAAAGTCTCATAGACTAAGGTTTGGTGAGTGCAAATCGGGGGTATAGTGAAAATGAATAGATCCAAAGAAAGTAGTGGAAAGATTTGATTCAAACATTAGCTATTACAAAAGAGAAGGAAGTTATTTACGATCTTCCATTAAAAGAATTAAAAAGCATGGACATACAATGGTATTGGGTGGATTTTCATGATCCAACTTCTGAAGAAGAAATGGAATTATCACGGTTCTTTCACTTTCACCCTTTAGCTATAGAAGATTGTTTAGAGTTTGTTCAACGGCCCAAAATGGATTTCTATGATAGTTACCTTTTTGTCGTTATTCATTCTATAAATCAGAAAAGGCTAGAACCAGATGAGGTCGATATATTTGTTTCAGAAAACTTTATCGTCACGTTTCATAAAGAGGCGATTAGAGATATCAATAATCTATGGCATCGTGTAAAAAAAGAGGAAAGTTTAAAAAGCAATCCGTTACAAATTATGTATCTTATTATTGATTATTTGGTAGATGATTATTTCCCTCCTGTTTATAAACTTGAGGATTTAATTAATCATGTTGAGGACAACACTAGTGATTTAACAATTAGTGAGTTAATGGAACAAGTATTTGATATTCGTTCTGAATTGAATAAACTTAGAAGAACGATCATCCCGATGCGAGACCTCTTATATCGAATAATTTCCTCCTCAAGATTTAATTCAATAAAAGAAAGACATATTTATTTTCATGATGTCTATGACCATTTATTGAAGTTAGTTGAAATGATTGATGCAAACCGTGAAATATCTGCAGATATAAGAGATAGTTATTTATCGATTAGCTCTGATCGTATGAATCGAGTTATGATGACGTTAACTGTCATGTCATCAATTTTCTTACCGCTAACTTTTATAGCTGGTTTATATGGAATGAATTTTGAATATATGCCTGAGTTAGCATGGAAATATAGCTATTTTATTGTCTTAGGAATCATGGTTGTTATTAGCGTCACAATGATTTGGTTTTTTTATAAAATGGGTTGGTTCCGTTTTCATAAGGGGACAAAATTATAGTGAACCGACATAAATGAGGTGGTAACTTCGAATCTATAGATAGTTGTTAGAATGTTGATGGATAATCTTCTTCTTTCATTTTAAGATTCGAAGGAAATTTCATATAACTATGTACTACTGTCCGTAATTAGTCAGTATTGATATATATTTATAAACTTTATAGAAAAGTAGTAAATAATGTGAAAGTAGAGGTGATGGACATGATAATTGTTGACAAAGAACTTTTAACTAAAGAAGAACAAGAAATAGTTGATAAATTAGAATCTGAAATGTTTTTTGCTATAACTCGATCACATATGAATTTTTATAAAAAGGAAATCCAAACCATTATTTCTCAAGCTAAAAGAAGACATCAATTCTTGCAACGACATTCTAATGAAGCTTTGATATAAAGCTGTTTTTGTAAAGAATGTTGTATTCCACAAAGCACTAATGTACATGTTTTAAGTATATTTTCGTGCGTGTCCTTTTCGTTAAATCACTCTGATAACCCTCTGGAGATAGCTTCAATTTAGATCATAAAAAGCCAAAATATTTTTATTAGTACTTGCGCAACAAACTTTTAGAAGAGTACCTAGTATAATGATGAACTATTTTTTTATAAGAAGTTGACTTAAAAGTATGTAACAACACAATGTGTTGAATCTATACTTTTAAGTGAACTTCTTTTTGTTGTCTATACAATGACATTGACCCTTTACATGTTGGACCAATTACATTATCTACAACTGAATGAACGAATTCGGTCTAAATCTATACCGAAATAGTCCCAACGAAATTGATTTCTTCGCCAACGATAACCAGCAACCGAGTTTCTTCCAACAAAGGTAGGGTAGTACCAAAAGCCACGACCATTATTTAGGCGGATATAGGTAAAGTTGAATAGACATCCACGAATTCCACCTGGATCTACAGCAAATACACCAAATTGACCTTGACTTTGCTCAGCAGGTATAGCACTTGGAGGCGGACCTAATGGAGGGCCACCTTGACCTTGGCTTCCTCCTCCAAATCCACCAGGAGGGCCAAAAGGTGGTTGGCCTTGGCCAAACCCTCCAGGAGGAAATTGTGGAAAACCTCCCTGTCCTCCTTGCTGTGGGAAGCCGGGAATTTGAATAGTAAATTGACGATTATATGGATACATTCTTAAAATCTCTCCTCTCACATGAACCTTCACGGTTACGATATGCAATAAAGGAGGATTGGGTGTATGTCTATTGAAAGAAAGACATTGGAGGTGTGAAACCTCATACCATCCTTACTTATTTCCTTCCAGACCAAAAAGGAAAATGCTGAAAAATAGGCATTTTCCCATCACTTTCATTGTAGAGAATGAAAAATAAAGTTGAGTAAAAATAACCCGGCTATAAAATAAAGTGCAGGTTTAACTTCTTTGCTTCTCTTTAACACAACTTTCATTACTGGATACATAATAAATCCAAATGCCATTCCGTCAACAATACTATACGTTAATGGTATTAAGGCAATAATCAAAAAGGAAGGGAAACTCTCACTGAAATCTTCCAAATCAATATGTTGGATGTTTTGGATCATTAGGCTTCCAATTAAAATCAGTATGGGAGCAATTGCACTATCAGGAATTAATTTAATAAACGGTAAAAACAATAGCGAGCTTATAAACAGAAGTCCAGTTGTTACTGATGTGAGGCCTGTTCTTCCCCCAGCAGTAATTCCTGCAGCTGTTTCAACAGTGCTTACCGTTGGACTAGAGCCGAAAATTCCTGATGTAATAGTGGATAACGCATTAGCTTGAAAGGCACGCTTATATTTTTCTGGACGGTTAATCATATGAACCTGTCCGTATACAAGTCCGATATTCTCAAATACGATAACCAATGTTAACGAAAATGTTGCTGTCCAAAAAGTTAAATCTGCTATCCGATTAAACGACATAGCTGCGAAAACATCTTTGTATGATTCCATAGAATTCTGTGGTTGTGTAACGGAATCAAATGCTAATTGTCCAAATAATCCTGCTAAAATTGTACCCAAACCAATGCTTATCAAAAAGTTTCCAGGTATGCGTTTTGCAAATAAAATAACTGTTAGGACTAAAGTAATGAGTGTTAGAAAAACGGTTGGTTCACTAAAATCACCGAGTGATACAAACGTTTCTTCGTTTAAAACAACAATTCCACCTTTTTGCAAACCAATAAAGGTAAGAAAAAAGCCAATTCCAACAGTAATAGCCTCTTTTAGAGAATGTGGAATCGATTCAGAAATGATAGTAGCTAACTTGGTAAAAGATATTATTGTAAATAGGAGACCAGCTACAAAGACAACAGCTAAACCTTCCTGCCAAGTCAGACCCATTCCTAAAACAATTGTATAAGTAAATAAGGCATTTACACCCATACCTGGTACCAAAATAATAGGTGTATTTCCATAAAAACCCATTATAAAGCAACCAACGATTGAGGTTAATACTGTAGCAATAATCCCTGCCTCTAATGGAATCCCAGCATCAGATAATATCGATGCATTGACGACTACAATATAAACAATGGTGAAAAAGGAAACTGTTCCCGCTAGCATTTCTTTTCTGATAGTTGTGTGATTATCTTTAAGTTGAAAAAATTTATTCACTGTTTACCTTCCTTTAGTGTAACCCTCAGCCCGTCCCGTTTAATCGTTTGAAACGATTTACAAAAAGGATTATAACAAGAGAAACACAAGAATGCTATATTATTCTTAAGTTGTAGAGTATTGAGAGTGTAGTGAAGGTTTATTTCAAAAAAACTTTTTTGTTTTAATTTTACGATTTCAAGCTTTCAATAGCGATAAAAAGGCAAAAGGATAAGCCTGTTTTGTTTGAGAAAATCCTTAAACAATCGTTGTGATGACAGTTTTTAGTTTCCTCCATCAAACATAGACTATGCAACCCCACAAACTTTGTCATTCAAATATAAATTCGAAGACTATACATGTGTATAATAAAATATTCAACAAACTGATGAATGTATGTTTTAGACAACCCATGCACTCATATATATGAGTAGAGCTAAGAGAGAAAGGGTGTGAGATCTCTGGCACGTAAAGTATGGGGTGTAGATTCAGCTAATCCAGTTGATCAAGAATTTTACGATTGTGTAAAACGTCAATTTGGTGTACCTAAATATTGGTGTCGATACTTAACGGAGAGAGCAAATGTTTCAAGTGGATTAACTAAAGAAGAAATAAGCTTTATAAGAGGTAAAGGAGTTAAAATTTTACCTATATACAATGTTATGACTGAAGCTGTTGGTTATGAAGAAGCAAGATTATCGGCAAGAAATGCTGTTTTTCATGCCAGGAGGTTAGGAATTCCGAAAAATATTGTGCTATTTGCAGATGTGGAACACTTATTTAAAGTAGATGAAGCTTGGATTAGAGGTTGGATAGAAACATTGTTACCATCTGGATACAGATCGGGTATTTTTCATGATCCTGTAAAAGGGGATTTCTTAGAGGCATATTGTCAAGCTGTACAGCAAAACAATGAAGTAGTCATCCAGGCAATCCTATGGAGTGCTGGGCCAGAAACTGGTGCTACTTCTGAACGGAAGGCGCCAAGATTTACCCCTGCTACACCAAAATGCAAAGCGAATGTATTGGTTTGGCAATATGGTCGAGATACTAGAAAATGTCCAATTAATACTAATCTGGCTGACGAAAGAGTGCTGAATTATTTATATTGATGAGAGAGTGACTCAAAATCAAAGGGTCAGGCCCCTCAAACTTTAGATATAGGGACTTTAACTTTATTAAAAAGTTAAATGTATTAGGGTTTGAGAGAGGTCAGACCCTAATGAGTCAACATTTTAGTTCATTCTTTGCTAAATGCTTGCTCTTTAAAGAATAGCGGTCTTCAAAAGAAGATGAATTTTTCGTAAAGTTGTCCGCTAACCAAGGATTCATTATACAAGTGACTAGGATTACCACCATTACTAATAAATTGGACAAGTAAGGAAACTTTTTCATGTAGCAGCTCATCGTTAATCAGCTATGTATTTGAAGTAATGATAGAAATTGCTAATTAATTGGAATAATACAAATCACTTAAAATTTGAGAACTTATGCCGATATATATAATACAAAGTCTGTATACATGGAAGGAAGAATAAAATGGATCAACAAAAGGGAATTCTACTTGAAAGTGGTACTAATGAATTAGAAATTGTTGAATTTAGTGTAGGTCAAAATAAATTTGGTATTAATGTTATTAAAGTGAAGGAAATTATTCAACCTATTAAAGTTACGAAAATACCACATGCCCATCCCAATGTAGATGGAATTATCGATATTCGTGGTGAAATTTTACCTGTAGTAAATATTGCAAAAGCTCTTGGTTTTGAACCAAGTAATGATCAAAGAAGTGAGAAATTTATTGTAACTGAATTTAATAAAACCAAAGTCGTTTTTCATGTGCATTCAGTCACACAAATTCATCGGATCTCATGGGATCGAATCGAAAAGCCAACTAGTATGTATCAAGGCTTAGATAGTCAAGTTACAGGAGTAGTGAAAATTAATGAAGAAATGGTATTACTCTTGGACTTTGAAAAAATAGTCGTAGACATAAACCCTGAGTCAGGGATTAATATTGAGTCAATAAAAAAATTAGGAACGAGAGAACGTTCTGTAAAAAAACTAGTAACAGCAGAGGATTCACCATTATTACGTAAACTATTGCAAGAAACGTTAAATGAAGCAGGCTTCCATCAACTAGAATTTTTTGAGAATGGAAAAGATGCGTTAGACTACTTATTATCTATTGTGGAATCAGGGAAAGCAATAGAAGATGAGGTTCAACTCGTTATAACAGACGTTGAAATGCCACAAATGGATGGACATCATTTAACTAGACGTATTAAAGAGGAACATTCGTTAAGTGTTTTACCGGTAATCATTTTCTCATCTTTAATTACTGATGATCTGCGCCATAAAGGAAAGTTAGTAGGTGCAAGTGCACAAATTAGTAAGCCGGAAATTAACGAGCTAGTGAAAATGATTGATGAGTTTATTTTATAGGCCCTTTTCTAGGGATTTATCTTTACAATAGAATGATAAGTGCATAATATTATTAATAAATAATCAGGTTGCATGAAAAAAACATGCAGCCTTTTTTGGAGTGTTTAAATGGTGATAAAAATCAAACAAGCTAAGGACTTTGCTGCAGAGGCACATCTAGGGCAAAAAAGAAAGATCAGTGGTGACCCATATTTTTCCCATTTAGAAAATGTAGCTCAAACGTTAAGAAACTGTGGTTTCTCAAGTTCTGTTGTTGCAGCAGGGTATTTGCACGATGTCCTTGAAGACACAGAAGTTACAGAATTTCAGTTAGAAAGGTTATTTGGAAATGAAATTACACAACTTGTTTTAGCGAATTCAGAAAATAAGGCGTTAGGATGGGAAGATCGAAAAGCAGATACGATTAAAAAGGCATCAACAGCATCTTTAGAAATAAAAGCCTTAATTGCAGCAGATAAATTGGACAATAGTAATGACTTGATAAAGCATTATCAGCATCAAGGTGATCAAATATGGAGTTGTTTTAATCGTGGTTATCAGAAACAAGCTATGTACTACCAACAACTAGTTAGTTCGCTATATTATGGACTTGATGCAACTGAGGTTCCAAGATATTTTGCTGATTTGAAGAAAAATGTGGAAGTGTTGTTTCCGATCTAGTTCCTCGAGTCATAAGCCTATATGAAGGCAATGAGCACCTTCACATATAGGCCTGACTTAAGCTTAAGCTAGTCGGGCCTACCAAAGGACGCTTTCACTTTTCGTATTGTTTAGCTGCAGCGCCTAGTTCCTCGAGTCATAAGCCAATCCTCTATATGAAGGCAAAGAGCACCTTCATATAGAGGCCTGACTTAAGCTAGTCGGACCTACCAAGGAGCTTTCACTTTTCGTATTACCTATAACTTTCTCCTAGTTTTTTGAAGACTGGTTTTTGGTATGTACGAGTTTTTTTTGATTGATGTGGTTTTGGTGGGTGATGCTCTTCTTTAATTCCTACATAATCTTGAATAAGAACTTTCGCTTTTGTTAATGACATATGTGTTTTGGGATTACGATATGTTTGATTCAAGGATCCTAAATGTGGAAGTTGATCGAAGTCCTCTTTTGTAGGAGGCATGTGAAAGTAATACTCTCCAGCTGATACGAGTACATCAGATTGTTGCTTGCTGTATTTTGGGTTATTAGAAAAGTGAAGACCTTCTTTTTTTGCTTTACCTTCATGGACAAGTTTTAGCAGTGCTTTCTTTTTTAATTCATATAAAAATTTAGGGTTTGGAGCGGTTTTAGCATGGCGGTTGACAACATAAATAGCACGTGCGAGGTTATCAATTGTAAGCTGTTTTGTTGGATCGAGTCTACTATGATCGTCCATTGTTTCTCTCCTTTACTGAACCGATTTTTAAGTTTGTTTTAAATAAATATTTGCCATTTGTTAGCTTAAACAAATGGTATATAGAATAATTCCAATAATCGGTTGTTGTAGTTAATAGTATAGCCTAGTTAAATTATACTTGGAGTAAAGGAAAACAACAAGTATATGACCATTTAATTTCAAACATTCATGGATTTTCCCTTTTCATTATTAATTGCCCTATAGACCGTATATAGGAAAGGTAGTTTTCTTTAGAACTTTATATGTAGAAGGGCTTAACCAATCGAGAAGAAAAAAGCCAACATAATGTCAGCTTTTTAAAAGGAATGAATATTTGTACTTGTTTTCTTACTACGTTGCCTTTGAATACGTTTTTCATTAATTTCGAAGGCTTTGCTTAATCTAGGAAGAGTAAATGCATAGAACAGCGAAACTAAGAGAATAATTAAAGCCATTCCGTAGTATAAATAATCAATTGTTTCAATTATTTTAGGGAATAGGAAAGCGATCAATCCTAATGTTATTGATTGTGCAAGCATCATTAAAGGATCTATCCAGCCACTAACTCTGCCCATCAATTTTGGATGAACAATTTTCGGCATCCAACCTCCAATTGCAATATTTATAGGACCTAAACACATTCCAATTACAAAAACTATGGCTAAAAATACAGTTACGTTGTTCGTTACACCTAAGAAGAAGATCAGTAGACTAGTAATAAATATTGGGAAAATCACTAATTGATGTGGTTTGAATTTTGAAGCAATTAGAGTCCCAATGCCACTACCTGTTAAGAGTCCTAACCCCAAAGATAAAGCAAAGAAAGATGCATACCATTCATAATTGGTAGGTGAGAATTCATATTTCATAGTAAACATAGGCAATATGGCAAACGATCCATTTACGATTCCGAAAATGAAAAAGCCAAAAACCAATACTGCTAACAGACGGTTCTTTATGATATAAACGATACCAGCTTTAAAGTCTTTAACAGAAGATTTAATGCTGATATCCTTCCATTCAATTTTACCATTCGGTAGCCTGGCAGCTGTTGGGATTTTACAATTACGAATCAATAACCCAGAAATGATGAAGCTGACAAAATCGACGACTACTGCTCCATGAATTCCAATTGTTTTATAGATAATGGCCCCAATACCAACTCCAAAGATCATGAATATGCTAAAGAGCATTTGATTTAATCCTGCTGCTTGCGCATATTGTTCCTTGTTTAGTATTCCTTGAACTAGACTGTTCTCAGCTGGGAAGAAGAACTTGGTTACTGCACTTCGTAAAAATAAGATTAAGAATACGAGAGGAACAGAGTTTAAAAATAGAGCACCAAAAAGGACAATGGTTAGTGCAGCTCGAATCCAATCACAGTTTTCTGCGACTTTTTTTCGATCAAAGCGATCTGCTACAACCCCGACAATAAAAAATACAACTATTGTTGGTAAAGAGTACATTAGTTCTGCTATTGTCGCATATGAAGGTTGTTGACTGAAGTGATCAAGTAAATAAAAAGCAAATGCCATATTTCCAATTGTTGTTCCTAATTGTGAAAAAAGTGCAGCGTAGAAAAGTTTAAGAAAGTTTCGATTTCGAAATATCTTCATTTGTTCGCTCCTTATAATGCTGGATCAATTACTATATTTGTCATTATAAGGGATTTGTCCTTGTTTGAATACTATCCTTACATAATCTTAATAAAATCTTAAGGTCTTATGTAAACTTTAGTCCCATTAGGTACGATCGATGCTAGTTCTAATACATCGTAATTATACATTCTAATACAGCCGTGAGAGACAGCATTTCCAATTGAGGCAGGGTTGTTTGTTCCATGTATCCCGTAATGTAATTTAGATAAACTCAACCACATCACCCCAAAAGGTCCTCCTGGGTTTGGCTCGCGATTAACGATGACAAAGTCTCCAACTGGAGTAGCTGTAACCATTGCACCAACAGCAATAGGATACTCTTTTATAACTTGTCCGTTGCTTCTAAGGATTAATCGTTTAGTGGAGATTGATATGTGAATAGAGTAGGGTATCGAATCAGGGTCAGGCAGATGTGGAATCGTAATTTGTTGGCCAATATTAATTGTATTAGGGTTAGGAATGTTATTAGCTGCCAATAATTGATTTAAAGGAATTCGGTAATTTGCGGCAATTATTCCAAGTGATTCTCCTTGCTTAACAATGTGAATCATATAATTCCTCCTACTAATATGAAAAATTTTCTGAAGTTTATAAAAATTTATACAATCAATTATGGAGTCAAAAATGACATACAACACGAAAATATGCTTTTTGACTACTCAAAAACAGCTATTCATAAATAAAGGCTGTTTTCGCAAAGATTGTTGTTTTTCGTAAAAAGTAAATCTTTACGTATTCAGCCTATCTTCGTGCTCTTTTCGTTAAATGACTCTGATATCCCACTGGAGATCGCTTCAATTTAGATAATAAAAATCCAAAAGCCGATTTTTATTAGTATTAGAGCAACAAACTTTTAGAAAAGAGCCTAAATAAATAACACACTATATCATATGTATAGATGTGATATAATGTACCTTATTTTATATGAGTGAAGACGTGGGGGATAAAAAGTGGATCAGGAAAAATACGCAATTATTGATATTGGCTCAAATACGATGAGACTTGTTATTTATTTACGGGATAAAAGCGGTCGATTAAAAGAGATTGAAAATGTAAAGACTGTTGCAAGACTGCGGAATTATTTATCTGAAAGTTCCGTTTTAAATAATATAGGTATACATATTTTAATAAACACTCTGCAAAGTTTTCAGGGAATTACTAGGCATCACAAGATAAATGAAGTTAAATGTGTAGCAACAGCAACGATTAGGCAGTCCCAAAATAAACAAGAGATACAAGATAAGGTAAAGCTAGAAACGGATTTTACTCTACGAATTTTATCTGAATATGAGGAAGCATTTTATGGGTACTTAGCTGTTGTTAATTCAACACCATTTAAGAGCGGAATCACGATAGATATTGGTGGGGGAAGTACTGAGCTTACATATTTTGAAGATCGTAAATTAATAAAGTATCACAGTTTTCCTTTTGGTGCCCTTTCACTAAAAAAGCAATTTGTAGATTCTGATATCCCAACAGTTGAAGAAATAAATACTCTAAGAGAATTTATAATGGAGAAATTCACATCACTCAATTGGATTCTAGATAAAAAGCTTCCGCTTATCGGTATTGGTGGGAGTGCAAGAAACTTAGTTCAGATCCACCAAGAATTTATTGGTTACCCATTAGCAGGTGTTCATCAATATACGATGAACAAACAGGGGATAACGGATATAAAAGGATATTTACAGTCCTTGACTTTCCCTGAAATTCAACGTGTTGAAGGTTTATCAAAGGATCGTGCTGATATCATCCTTCCGGCAGTGGAAGTGTTTTCCAGCTTGATGGATATCGTCCAAACAGATCATTTCGCTTTAAGTAGAAAAGGCTTAAGAGACGGTGTTTTTTATGAAGAATTAACCAAAAATTTCGGATTATCTATCTTTCCCAATGTTATTGAAGAAAGTTTTTATGAGTTAGCTACAGATTATAATATTAATATCAATCATGTTTTTCAGGTAACTAATAGTGCTCTTATGATAAAAGACCTTTTAACGAATGTAGGTCTAGTTTCGATTAACAAAAATGATACTACTTTTTTAAAACGAGGTGCCTTTGTTTTTAATATCGGAACATATATTGATTCTGAGTCAAGTAGTCAACATACGTTTTATTTATTAGCAAATAGAACGATTGATGGGTTGCTACACCGTGAACGTATTATTATTGCCTTAATTGCCTCGTTTACTAGTCATGCATCTTTTAGGAGATATGTTTCATTATATAGCCACTGGTTTTCCAAGGAAGAGTTAACAACATACAGGCTATTAGGTGCGATTGTTAAATTTGCTTTTAACCTGCATGCAACGAATCGAAAAATTATTGAAGACATAAAACTAGAAATGAATGGTGATGAACTCACTTTTTATATGACATGTAACCAAGACTGGAGACATGAACAATATCAAGTTGAAAAACAGAAAAAGCACTTAGAAAAAGTATTGAAAAAGTCTGTAGTTGTAAAGTTTAATGACAAATAACCAACCATTCTAAAATGATAGATTGGTATTAAATTTATCTGGGCTATATTCTTGTCTGCTTAAGAAGCTTGCAGAATATAGCCTTTAATTATCGAGGAAAGATAGAGGAACCACCATTCACTGCATACCAAACGAAAAACAAATTCCTTTTCTATTTAGAGATGAGCTATCGTTTGAATATCCCGATTTACAAAATAATAACAAAAAATTTACATAAAATTTACAAAAATACTATATAAGAAATGTTATTATAATAAATATTGTAAGAATTTGTCGATTAAAAGGGTGGCAGAAGAATGAAAATAATAGAGAAACATTCTGTAGAACTTCAAAGTCCAATGTATTATAACAATAGAGAACTAAGTTGGCTTGCATTTAATGAACGGGTGTTGGAAGAGGCGCTGGATGAGCGAAACCCTTTATTAGAGCGGATGAAATTCTTATCAATATTTAGTTCAAACTTAGATGAGTTTTTTATGGTACGTGTTGCAGGTTTAAAAGACCAAGTAAAGGCTGGTTTTAATAAACCAGAGAATAAAGCAGGTTTGACACCTATACAGCAGTTGAATGATATTACTAAAAAGACTCATAAGTTGGTTGAATTACAATACGATACGTTTAATCAACTTATTTTACCAACATTAAATGAAGAAAATATTGAATTTCTTAAGGTAGGACAATTATCGAGAGAGCAGTTAGTATTGATTGAAGACTATTTTGATGAACAAATATTTCCTGTCTTAACACCGATGGCAATCGATGCGTATCGACCATTTCCGATGCTTTTAAATAAAAGTATTAATCTAGCAATTGTCATAAGGGATGATAAAGTAATAGAGAAGAATGAATATAAGACAGCTCTTGTTCAGGTTCCAGCTGTATTAGACCGTTTTGTAAGATTAAATTCATCAAACAATAAAGTAGAGTATATCTTACTTGAAGATATAATCAGTCACTTTATAAATAAATTATTTAAAGGGTATAAGGTTGTTTCTGTTTCTATTTTTAGAATCACAAGAAATGCTGATATGACGATTCATGAAGAAGGTGCACGTGATTTACTTAAAGAAATTGAAAAGGAATTAAAAAAACGTAAATGGGGATTAGCTGTCCGTCTTGAAATTCAGCGGAGAGGATTTGACGAAAATATATTAAAGTATCTAACTGAAGAACTTGAAGTTCATGAAAAAGATGTCTACGAAATTGACGGTCCACTGGATTTAACGATTCTATTTAGTTTTTATAAAGAGGTTGCAAGTATAAGAGAGCATTTAACTTATGAAACGTTAATTCCCCAACCACCACGTGATTTATCTTCAGATGAAAATATATTCGATAAAGTTTCTGAAAGAGATATTTTTTTGCATCATCCCTACGAATCGTTTGAGCCTGTTGTTGAATTTATTGCTGATGCAGCCGTTGACCCAGATGTTTTAGCTATTAAACAAACCCTTTATCGTGTGAGCGGAGGATCACCGATTATTGAGGCGTTAAAAGGTGCAGCAGAAAAGGGAAAGCAAGTTACTGTGTTAGTTGAATTAAAAGCACGTTTTGACGAAGAAAATAATGTACAATGGGCAAAAGAGCTTGAGAAAGCAGGGTGTCATGTCATATATGGTATGACTTACTTGAAAACACATAGTAAGATAACCCTTGTCGTTAGAAGAAAGAATAATCGTATCGAACGGTTTGTTCATTTAGGGACTGGAAATTATAATGATCAAACTGCAAAAATATATACAGATATGGGAATCGTAACGTCAAAAAGGAAGTTTGGAATCGATGCGACTAATTTTTTTAATTATTTAAGTGGTTATACTGAAAAGCCAATTTTTCATCATTTATCTGTAGCACCATTTGATATTCGAAAAGACTTTATCAATTTAATTGATGATGAAATTAGCTTCCAAAAAAGGTTTGGGAATGGACGGATTATTGCAAAAATGAATTCGTTAACAGATAAAGTGATTATTACTAAATTTTATGAAGCCTCCAATGCTGGAGTGAAAATTGATTTAATTATCAGGGGTACTTGTTGTTTACGACCAGGTTTGGTTGGTGTAAGTGAGAATATTAAAGTACGAAGCATTGTTGGAAGATTTTTAGAACATAGTCGAATTTATCTATTTCATCATAATGGTGAAGAAAAAACCTACCTTTCTTCAGCGGATATGATGACAAGAAATATGGAAAAGCGAGTGGAAATATTATTTCCGGTTTATGAAGGGTCGATTAAAAAACGAGTGAATTTTATTTTGGCGAGTGCGTTAGAAGATAATGTGAAAGCAAGAGAGCAGAATGAATATGGAGATTATCATTATGTAATGAGAAAGCCAGATGAACCAATTATTGACAGTCAACAATTACTGTTTGAAAAGGCTTATCAAATAATGGAAGATGAAGAATAAAAGATAATATCATAGAATACAAAGTAGACTTCTTAATTATAAGAAGTCTGTTTTTTATAGAAGATAATTACACTTTTGTACACAGTTACTCAGAATGCTCCGACGCTAATGCTGTTTGGGTATTCTTTGGCAGGCTATAGGTTCTTGTTTCCACGTCGTAAATTTTACTGAGGTGTTCGTTCTACCACCAATTCAAGTGAGGATTTAGCAATTTAATGTTTTGTGAACCTAGTCATTTATGTCTGAAAATCACTTGGAAATGGTATAATTTTATTTGGTTCTTGCTAGGTTTTGTTTTCAAAAATATATCATCTTTTGTTAAGTACGTTAACCGGAATAATTTAACTTTATTTCATGAGGAAAAGTGAAAATATCAACGGAAAGAGCATGAAGAAAGGTCTTTGTCCTAAGTAAAAGTATGTTCGCAAATCGATATCAAACCATTGAAAACAGCCTGTTAAATTGAAGGGAAGATTTTATATGAAAGAAAAAGTTCTTAACAGCTTTTTTGTTGGACTGGGTGGTGCTAGTGGATCTTTATTACGTTATTTTGTATCTCTTGTTCTTCCATCGGGAATTTTTCCTTATTCAACTTTGGTTATAAATGCAGGAGGTAGTTTCTTACTTGGATTTATTACCACATCTATTTTATTAACAAAAGCTAAAGGGTGGTTAAGACTCCTAATGGGCACTGGTTTTTGTGGAGGATTTACGACAATGTCTACCTTTAGTTTAGAACTTACACTTCTGCCAATAGAAATAGCCTTTTTATACGTTAGCTGTTCTATCATAAGCAGTCTTTTACTAGTTATGGTCGGAATGAAAATAGCAGAAAATTTAGGAAGAGCTAAGGGAGAAAAAGTATGATAAGTGTATTCGTCGGAGGTGCAATCGGTTCCTGTTCAAGGTATTTGTTAGGTGAGTTTATCCAAAGCTACTTTCATGACAAGCAGAGATTACCGATTTCAATATTGTTGATTAATATAATTGGTTCGTTCCTACTTGGCTTGTTTGTAACAATTTCTAATGAGGGTTATTTTTTATTAGTAGTTACTGGATTTTGTGGGGGGTTTACAACTTATTCTACTTTTAGTGTAGAAGCAGTCCAACTTTTCAAAAAAAGGCAATATGTTCTTTTCTTTACATATATTATTGTCACAATAATCGGGAGCATCTTAGGTTTGCTAATAGGAAAGATGCTTGTATCATAAGTTTTTATTAATTGATTCAAATCATTTTATTTTTCATCGTATACTGTGTGTTACTATATTAAAAATAAAGATAATTTTCTGTCAAGTATTTGAAAATAAACTATGAATAACAGGATGATGATGAATGGACAACTTTCTTAACATAATGAAGCAGGATTTTAGTAAAGATAAATGGTCGCTTGAAATTGAATCATTTATTTTTGAGGTGATTGTCAATCACATTAATGATTTTATTTATATCATGAAGGTGGAAAGAGACCATTCTTTTTCATACTTATTTGTGAATGAAGTTGGGAAGGTACATGCGAAATTGGCATCTGACTATATAGGCAAGACATTTTATGATTTACATACTAAGAGGATAGCTGATCATTTATTTAATAACTACTCATTTGCACTTAAAGAAAAGAAACCTTATTCGTATCAAGATAAGTTGGAGATTGATCAAAAGACTTTTACATATGGCGAGACAATATTAACACCAATTTTAGATAATAATGATAATGTAATTTATATAATTGGGGTAACAAGAGATGTTACAGAACGGATGCATGAAAAAAATTTACTTGTAGAAAGTCAGGAAAGGTATAAGTCACTTGTTGATCATAATGTGGATGCGATTTTTTCGCTTGATTTACTGGGAAGGATAAGAACGGTAAATCCATCAGCGAAGACGATGATTAGTGACGATCGAAACCTCAAGGGTGTTAGTATTTTTGAACTATTTGATAATCACTTTCAAGATGTACTTCACAAGGCATATGGTCAAACAATTAGCGGGAATGCTGTAGAAGGTGATGAAGTTGTTAACGTAAAGGATAATCAGCTTCATACTCATTTCAAAACGGTACCAATCATAACGAATCAAAAGGTTAGCGGTATTTTTCTGATACTTAGAGATATAACAGAAAAGTCAAGGCAAGCATCTGTTATTGAACATATGGCGTATCATGACCCATTAACTGGACTTTTAAATCGAGGAGCTTTAAAAAGAGACATTCAAAAGTTTATAGCACTTAGTAAAGAAAAGGATCAGCCACTAGCGCTAATGTATATGGACCTTGACCGCTTCAAGATGATAAATGATACACTAGGGCATAATAGCGGTGATAAACTATTGGTTGAAGTTGGGATTCGTTTAAATTTAATCGAGCACCCCAGCTTTTATGTTTATCGTCATGGAGGTGACGAGTTTATACTTGTCTTGCTCAATACTGATCGTAAGGAAGCAGTAAATAAAGCTAAGCTACTTATTAAAATGTTTAAAGAGCCCTTTTATATAGATGACATCGAATATTATATGTCTTTAAGCATAGGGATTAGTATCTTTCCAGATGATAGTAGTGAAGAACAGGAATTAATTATGAATGCTGATAAGGCTTTATATGTAGTGAAGCAGCGTAGCAGAGCAAATTACCAACTATATGAAAAAGAAATGGAGACAAATAGTAATGAAATGATCGTAATAGAAACTGCTTTAAGAAGGGCAGTTGAACTAGATGAGCTTATTTTGTATTACCAGCCACAAGTAGACTTAGCTACTGGTAAGGTAGTAAGCCATGAAGCACTTCTAAGGTGGATAAATCCGGAGTTAGGTAGTATTTCTCCGGGAAAGTTTATTCCCATTGCTGAAGATTCAGGCTTAATTATCCCTATTGGCGAATGGGTAGTTGAAGAAGTATGTAAACAATTATATACTTGGAGAGAAAATGCCATAGAGGACACTGTGATAGCTATTAATTTATCAGCGAAACAGTTTCAACAGACACATCTTGTTGAGATGATTTCATCTCTGTTTACTACTTATCAAATTAATCCTGCTCAAATCGAGTTTGAAATAACAGAAGGTGCATTACAAAATGCAGAAGAGGCACTAAGTTTGATAAAGAGATTAAAAAGGTTAGGTGTGACAATTTCTATTGATGACTTTGGGACTGGTTTTTCATCTTTAATGTATTTAAAGCAGTTTCCAATTGACTCATTAAAAATCGATCAGGCCTTTATTAGAGATGTACTGATTGACAAAAAGGATGAAGCAATTGTTACAACTATTTTGCATCTTGCTCATCATTTAGGTCTCTCGGTTGTTGCTGAAGGTATTGAAACAGATGAACAACTAGAATTTTTATCAAATATGAACTGTCAAAAGGGACAAGGTTATTTATTTAGTAAGGCAGTACCACCAAATGAAATGAATTTAAATTTATAATTTTGTATAAAAGTAGGAAGACTCATTACCTGAGTTTTCCTACTTTTTAATATTACTTTGTCAAATCATTCTTGTGATTGAAGGGTAAAAACAGTAATTTCGGGTGTGGAAAGAAATCTAAACGGCAGTCTCGTAGTTCCGAGGCCACGATTAACATAGAGCTTCATCTTTCCTACTTCATACAATCCTTCGGGATACTCATTCGCAAAAGGTGGGGTGATGAGCGGACCATAAAATGGAACTTGAATTTGGCCGCCATGACTATGTCCTGATAATTGGAGGTCAATATGGTAATTTTTTGTATCAAGTGCTGCATCTGGTTCATGAACTAGTAATATATTAAATAATATCTCATTTAAATTTCCTAATGTACCTTCATACTGTGGTTTTCCTAACATTAAATCATCTAAACCTGCGATACCAATTTTACTCCCATCAATCATTGGAATGGTTGCCACTTCATTTTGTAATAAAGTAAAGCCAGACATTGTAATCACATTTCTATAAATATCTGTTCCATAGCCGCCATGATCATGATTTCCATATACAGCAAACTTTCCAAAAGGTGCATTTAGTTTTTCAAGTACAGGGACAATCTTATTTATTTCTGTGTATTGATTGGGCTCATCCATTAAGTCTCCAGTAAAGAGTAAAAGATCTGGGGATAGTTGATTAATTTTCGTTACGATTGTTTCTAATCTTTCTATTGTGAAGAAATCACTTAAATGTGTATCACTGAACTGAACTATTTTAAAACCGTGAAAGGTTTTAGGGATTTTTTTGTGTGATATTGATAGGTTTACAATATCTAATAATGTTGGTTCGATATATCGGGCGTAAGTATAACCTCCAGCTGCTGTAAAAACACTAGCAAAAGAAAAGGTGAAAAAACCTTTAAGGAAGGATCTCCTTGAATATAATTTTGTCATGTTTACCAACCATTCTCCATTGTATTTATCTAGTCTATTATTTAGGCTTTTTTCTAAAAGTTTGTTGCTTTAGTACTAATAAAAACTTCCCACCAGTGCGTCTTGTGCTTCCAGATTTGAATTCTAAAACAATAGAAGCCACCTTAATAACGAAAAAAATAAGTTTACTGACTACCATTATTCATTCTTATTTTCTTACAGCTAGTATAACATGGTTTAATTTTTTACTTCTACGAAAAACTCAATGTTTCCAACTCAATAATTTGTTAGAAAATGGTATGGTTTTATGGTAAAATAAAAATGAATAACCATTCATTTTGGGTATCAGAATTTATATGTTCTGTACTTTGTTTTGTGTCTAGCTCCAGCAGTCTGACTTTGAAAAAGTCGGATGTCTAGCCCCTCGGGGGGAAATACTAAATCCTATTTTCTTAGGTCATAAGCCACTTAGGAATTGAAGGGAAATATAACAGCTTCTATTCTAAGCGTATATGCTTGTAGGGGCTGAACAAGGCGCTTGTGCGTGCTTCTTAAGGGGGGGATTTTAGTGAAGAATAAAGTTATCATCATTACTGGTGGCTCTAATGGTATGGGAAAAGAGATGGCGAAACGGTTTGCAACTGATGGAGCTTCAGTGGTGATTATTGGAAGAACGTTAGAAAAGTTAGAGGTAGTTAAGGCAGAAATTGAGACATTTGAAGATCAGGTTTATCCAATTCAATTAGATGTTCGTGATGCCGAGAAGGTTACGGAAATGATAAAGATAGTTGATAAGAAGTTTGGTAAAATTGACGCTTTTGTTAATAATGCTGCAGGGAATTTTATTTGTCCTGCTGAAAATTTATCTAATAATGGTTGGAAGTCGGTTATTGATATTGTCTTAAATGGTACATTTTATTGTAGTTCTGCAATCGGGAAATATTGGATAGATAATCAGATAAAAGGTGTTATTCTGAATATGGTTGCAACCTATGCATGGAATGCAGGTGCAGGTGTAATTCATTCTGCTGCTGCAAAGGCTGGAGTTTTGTCCATGACTAGGACATTGGCAGTTGAATGGGGAAGAAAATATGGCATTAGAGTTAATGCTATAGCTCCTGGCCCAATTGAAAGAACAGGGGGAGCAGAGAAATTATGGGAATCAGAGGAGGCAGCAAAAAGGACGTTAAAAAGTGTACCTTTAGGTAGATTAGGTACTCCCGAAGAAATTGCAGCACTTGCTGCATTCCTCCTTTCTAATGATGCCTCATATATTAATGGAGAATGTGTCACAATGGATGGTGGACAGTGGTTAAATCAATCACCGTTTTAAAAGCCTATTTAGCAATCTAACGAGGTGATTTTTAGTTGTCGTTTAGGATTGGTCTTCGACATCTAGTTCAAGAGGCTAGCGGCTGTGAACTTTACCGTCCTTATACACAAAGTCAACATCGAATCACTGTCACTCTAAGTGTTTCCAACGTCTGAAACGGGGTGCCCTAGTTCATACGTTGCGTAACATGAGCTTGCGCTTATTTAATGAGTGTTGATCAACATAGGGTTTGTTGGTTAACACTTAGTATATCGAGCTAAACTCTTCCTTTATATGATATAATCATAGATAATTTAGATAGATATAGGTGAGGGGATTTCAATGGATCCATTAGATGTTTTAACGAATTTGGAAAGAGTTATTCCTAACTACCAGGCGATTTTTAGTGCAGATGAACAACGAGTAATTGGTTATGAAGTACTAGGGAGAATTAAGATGAATGGAAATATTCAAAGTTTAGGTTCGTTCTTTCAGGATGAAAATGTACCTGATGAATATCGAATTGAGGTTGACGATTTTATATTACATAGTGCGATTGAAGAATTTCTACAACTCAAAGATCCTGAACTCCTTCTATTTATTAACAGAGACGCTAATTTACTTATGATTGATCATGGTGAAAGTTTTCTTCAACATCTTATTGAAATGCGAGACCACGGATTACAACTTAATCAAATAGTGATAGAAATTACTGAGCATAACTTTAAAGGGGATATGGAACAACTATATCACCTTTTGACCTATTATCGGACATATGGCATCAAGGTTGCAATTGATAATATCGGCAAAGAAAGCAGTAATTTAGATCGAATAGGTTTACTATCACCGGATATATTAAAAATTGACTTACAACCTTTAAGGTTAACGTCACCCCTACAGTCTTATTATGATGTATTATATTCAATTTCTCTATTAGCTAGAAAAATTGGTGCAACGCTTTTGTATGAAGATATTGAAGTTGATTTCCAACTCCAATATGCTTGGAAAAATGGGGGAAGATACTATCAAGGTTATTTTCTTGATGAACCAAAAAGAAATTTTATAAATCGAGACAATTGTAAAGAGAGGCTAAAAAAGGAATTTCAGCACTATACCTCATCTGAGAAAAAGAAGTTAGAAAGACTTTATCGGTTTACGGAGGATTTCCATCTTCGTATCCATCAGCTAATAACAAAAATTGGAAAGCAATATGAGGATTATAATCAATTGTTGGCGGAGTTAGCCATAAAATTGGATGATTGTTGTTTCAGAATATATATTTGTGATGAAGATGGGTTTCAACAATCTGTAAATATTTTTAAAGATAAAAAATGGGAAATTCAACCGAAATATTATTTAAACAATTGGAGTTGGCGTCCGTACTTTTTAGCTAACATTATGAAAATGAGATACAATAAAAAAGGCTTTTTAAGCGATGTTTATAGTGATATTGAAAAAGGCGATTTAATTAGGACTTTTTCTTATCCGTTAAACCAGGAACACTATTTATTTATAGACTTGTCGTATGAGTTTCTGTATGAACAAGAGGGTCTGTTGTGAGTTAAAATAATTATTATTGATATGCTTTATACGAACAGTAAAAAAATCCATGCAGCTTATTTAATAATGATAGGTAATAACTATTGGAAAAAAAATAAAAGCATTGCACAAAGGATATTTACTCACTACCTGAGTCATCATAATAAACAGAAGGGGTGACAGATAGATGAGTGTATTAACTACTGTGTTAGGTATATTAGCATTAATTGTTCTAGCAGCAAGCTTAATTTATACGTATAGAGTTGGGAAGCTTGCTAATGAAAATGGGGCTAAATTTGATTCACAACTTAATGAAAAGATTCAGGATCATCCATATAGTCTTAACCCAATATTTTGGATTTTGATCATAACGGCCATACTCTCAGTGGCTTATATTATATACTTAACTTTTACAATTTCTTGGTAGGCGGAACTCTCCGCCCTTTTTTATGCTGTTTTTTAATCGTTACTAATGTCATGTTATAAAAAAAGTGAAACAATCGAGATTAGTTAATCGTCTAAAGGGTAAAAACATAATAAAGGTTGGGGATAGAAGATGTTCCCTTGTAATCATTAAATGAGAGGATGAGTCTCTTTGAAACAAAAACTTCTGCAAAGTAGTGGCCTATTGTTTTTATTCTTGCTTTTATCACTTTCACAACAAGTATTTGCTGAAGAACCTGAAAGTCCCACACGAGAAGAAGTATTAACAACGGTGAAAAATGCATATAACGCACAAATTTCTCTTACTGAAAAAGCTAGATCGATGGATGAAATAAAAAGTATTTTATCTAAATATTTCGAAGCCGAACTTATTGAGAGTTATATAAATGAAAATGTCCAACCACTAGGGAGCAAATTTATTGTGTACGGAACTGATTTTCCAGTCTATACAATACCTTTTTTCACCTATACGCAGTCTACAAAAGTAAGGATGGAAAAGGGAATGCTAATTGTCTATGAGTATTTCCCAGCTACAACAGAAGGTCCTGTTGCCTATGATGATCATTATGAAGTGATGAAATTTGAATATTCAAATGAAGGTTGGAAAATAAATTCGATTGACATCGATGCAACCAACCCCGAGGTATATCAGGAACAACAAAATGTTAATAAGTTGCCTTATACTGAACAAAACCATTCTGACATTTCAGTGAAGGAAGAAGATTTACAGATTATTAAAGATGTACAAACCCGATTTATTTTGGGATCAAGTTCTTCATTTATTAAGCTATCCCTTTCAACTCAAAGCTTTCGTACCTTTTTTTTAAAGACCAATCTATTTTATTAAACTTTTATGTAATTCCCATGCGGAAAAATCTAATTAAAGGAAGCAGCATAACGATTTCAATAATTCTAGAAAAAAATTTCTATAAATGATTGACAATGATACTGATAATCATTATCATTATAATTGAGAGAACGATTACTCAGTTGTTTCTATATGACATTCGAGTTTACTTGTAGTTGATTGTTTTAATTTGTTTTCTCCCTAGATGCAAGTACTAAGTAGGAATTTGATTAGTCATTAACTCTCGTTTTCCCCAAACCCCTTTTAATATAGTGTAAAAAAAGCTTGGCTGGTCACCAAGCTTTTTTGCCATTTTTATCCTATGATTTCAACTATCCAACAACTAAAAGGATTTTATATACCTAAAACTTTTTCAAGTTTTTGTAAATCAAAACCTATAATAACAGAGGAATCAATAGTAACTGTTGGAGTAGTCGATGAATTTAGTTCATTGACTAACTTATCACGAGCATCTGTATCTACACTGATATCCTTCTCATAATAGGCTATATGATGATGATCTAAGAATTGTTTAGTGATTTTACAAGGTGGACAACTAGGTTGTGTATACAACGTAATTATTTTTTCCAAAGAAATCTCTCCTTTCATTTACTTTATTAAAGGCTATGTTAAAGCTTATGGTAGATTTATCACGCTAAAGTGGATGACGTGAGTGTCAGTCTCCTGCGGGTGAAGTGAGTTAATGTGAGACCCCCGCAGGCCCACGCATTGATAAGACTCCCGGACCGCCCACTAAAAGCGAACGTCTGGAAAGGAAATAACCTTCAATTTTAACAAAGCCTTATTAAATATGTAGAAGTTATCTAATCAAATTAGTTAATTGTAATATAACATAAAGGGATGTTACTTAGTGAAAATCATATTCACCTTTATCTTGTAGGCTTTTTTCTAAAAGTTTTGTTGCTTTCAATCTAAAAAAAATCGGTCATTGGTTTTTTGTGAAAACGGAAGAAGTTAATAAAAAAAGTGTCTGAATAATATGCGAAAAGAACGAAGAGAGGCTAAATCCGTAAAAATTTCTTTAGTCCAAAAATCAACAACATTTGCGAAACAGCCATCTTGTATAATAGTTAATAGTGGGTAACTAAAATGACCTACACAAACTTCTATTAATAAAAAAATAAAAGTAATCTTTCTTAATAGCATGATTCAAATGAATATGTGTTACAATAATAAAGGTTATTTTCTAAGTTACATAACAACGGCAAAAGAAGTAAGGATTTATTTGGTAATCTTTTCATACATAGTGTAAAATTGTAAGGCGAAAAGTGAAAAATAGATTATCGAATCGTTGTTTAGTGGGTAGAATGTATGGTAGAGTAAAACAAGATTAAATATTAGGAATCAGTTATAAGTTAACTCTTCCGGAAGGGGGATATCTAGTGTCACAACTATTAGGTATTATTACAAGACTGCAAAATTTACAAGAAAATTCTGGTTCTGGTGAACCTTTACAGCGTTTCTTTGAGGTTGAAGGAGAAAAGCGTTGTAGTGTTAAATACTTCGATAAGAGTAATACTTACGAATTAGAGGTTTATCAAAAGGCTGACAAACCTCAATCATATCAATTTGACAATATCGATATGATTGCAATAGAAATATTTGACTTACTTCAATAATGAGGTTATCTCTTGTAAGCCTCTGTAGCTCTGACATTTATCAGTCATTTTCGAATAAAGTCCAATGATTAATTGACGTTGAAGAAATTACTGACTTTCATTCTGTGTTCACAGGAGGCAAAATGAGAAGAGAACCTAAGGTGATTTGCCCGTTTTGCCAAGAAGGGCAACCGCTAAGCAAATCATTGACAGCACAATCAAATCAGAATGTTATTTTTACTTGTATTAATTGTCATGAATCAATAAAAAACATTGAGACGAGTAAGGGAGAATAGCCATGTCTAAAAGACATGGCTATTTTTTATGTTTAAATGTTCATACTTCAACTTGCATTATACATATAGTAGAAAGAGTACCCTTTTTAGGATGTAGGTTAATATCGATGATAATCTTGGCAAGGAGATGAGATATGAACGAATCCTTTATCTTTTATAATGTCTCAGAAACGAATATGTCTTTTCAAATTGTATTAGAACGAATAAAACAATTTATTCTTACAGATCCCCGATCAGAGTATGTGTTGTCCATAGGGTCCGATTCCCATGTTCATCAACATGAAACAAAGTTTATCACAGCCATACATCTACATCGTGTTGGGAAAGGTGCTTGGGGTTGCTTGAAGGCTTATAGTGAGAAACGCCCAATATTAAGTGTGCGTGAAAAAATTTCAAAGGAAACAGCTTTGAGTCAAGAAATAGCTTATTACTTTGTAACCGATTATTTAAGTCATTTAACGGATTTGTTAATCCCATATGCTACAGAAGGTGCAGACTTATTGTTTGAAATTCATTTAGATATTGGTAGAAAGGGACTAACGAAAGATTTGATACAGGAAATGACAGGTAGAATTGAAGCAATGGGAATTGAAGCAAAAATAAAACCGGAAGCATACACTGCTTTCAGCTACGCGAATAGGTATACAAAATAATTTTAGTTCCTAATTTACTCTTAACTAGAGGTGGTTTTCACAAAGAATGTTGTTTTCCGTAAAAAGTACTAATGTACACGTTGTAAGTATATCTTCGTGCTCTTTTCGCTAAATTACTATGATATTCCACTGGAGATAACGTGGATTTACATAGTACTAGGGCAACAAACTTATAGAAAAGGCCTTAACTAATAAGTATTTACATCTAAGACGATTAATTTGATATCAAACTTAGTTGAAATGTCATGTTAAAACGTAATTTCCGTATATCCTAATCGAATAATAGGGAGGCTACCATGGATACTTCGTTAAAAAAGCTAACAACTGAAGATGAAAAGCTCTTGATTGAAATTTTATTTAACCAACAGTATGAGCTTGAGATTATAAGTAGTGAATTAAATGATATTGAAGCAGGGTTAAAGAATACCGATCATATGACATATCTTCGGTTAGTTTCTCTTTTTGATCGATTAAGCTAAATGAATTAGGTACATATGATCCTCTTTTTATGGTATGCGAAGGCTAATTTCATAAAGATTGGCATTCTTCGTTTCTATAGGCATTGTCCCCGTCATTATGCATTTTTTTCGAATATACATTGTCACTTTTTATAAAAAAAGCTGCAAATCCTACAGAGTGCAACAACCTATTAGAAAAGAGTATATAGGAATTAAAAAGAGTTTTATCATTATCAAAATAGGATACTCTTCTTTACGGAGTATCCTTTTGTCATTATCAAAACATAAACGGATGCAGACAATATGTTATGATAGAATAGGTTAAATTATAAAATCTCTTACTCTATAGTAGTTGGCTAAGATTATGTATTTAGAGAGGAAGAATAAATATGTTTAGTTTTGAAACAGATAATTTAATAAATGAATCAATAAAAAATTTAATGATTCCAGCGGATAAAGTGGCCCATGTACAACTGGGCAATAATCTTGAGCATGCTTTACTCGTATTAACTAAAACAGGGTATACAGCAATTCCAGTTTTAGATTCAACGTTTAAGCTTCATGGTTTAATCGGTATGAATTTAATAATGGACAGTATATTCGGCTTAGAGCGAATTGAATTTGAAAAATTGGAAAATATGAAGGTTGAAGAAGTTATGAATACCGAGATACCTAGACTTTATCTAGAGGATACACTAGAAAAAGGATTAGATCTGGTGGTAAATCACGCTTTTGTCTGTGTTCAAAATAATGAAACAGTTTTTGAAGGAATATTTACAAGAAGAGCTATTTTAAAACAATTAAAGAGGTCTATAAATCAAAGTAAATCATTGTAAATGGTAATTTTTCGTTTGTGAACGATGTTAATGAATGAAATCTTCATAACATCGTTTTTTATCGTGACAAAGAAAAGCCCAAACGCCTTGGTCAGCCCCGACAAGCATAAGACGCTGATGAAATGAAGGTGTCCTTTCCTTCAATTCATCAGTGGCTTATGACCTCGAGGGGCTAGGCGCTGGAGCTAGACACCAAATCTATGTAAAAAGCACATATATATTCTAGTACAAAAAAGGAGATCATTAATTAATTGAACAAAGGTGGTTTAGGTGTGGGACAAGTGTTTATACGAAAGAATTCAATACCTAATAAAACAAAAAGACCATTAGTATTAGCAACAGTTATGTTAGCCATGTTTATGGCTGCTATTGAAGCGACGATAGTGGCGACAGCAATGCCTGCTATTGTTAGTGATTTAGGTGATTTCTCCTTATATAGTTGGGTATTTTCATCCTATCTGTTAATGAATGCTGTAACTGTATTGATTTATGGGAAATTATCTGATTTATTCGGCAGAAAACCAGTACTAACAGTTGGAATCTTGATCTTTTTAGTAGGATCAATTTTATGTGGATTGGCTTCATCAATGGAGTTTCTGATATTCGCTAGATTCGTTCAAGGTTTTGGCGCAGGGGCAGTAATGCCAATTGCCTCGACGATTGTAGGTGACATTTATACGAAAGAAGAGAGAGCGAAAGTTCAAGGTTACTTATCAAGTGTATGGGGAATATCTGCTATCATGGGGCCGGCAGTCGGAGGAGTTCTTGTTGAGTATGTTAGCTGGCGTTTCGTTTTTTGGATAAATGTTCCTCTAGGTGTGTTTGCTATCGCTGGTTTATATTTCTTCCTCCACGAAAAAATTGAAAAGCAAAAACCTAAAATTGATTATATCGGTGCGTTCCTCCTTACATTATCTGTTACCTCCTTTATGTTTATCCTTGTTGAAGGTGGTGTTCACTTTGATTGGCTATCCTTACCAATTCTTTTATTAATCGCTATATCTCTTTTTAGTATGGGAGCATTTGTGGTTTATGAAAGAAAAGTTGAGGACCCGATGATGCCTTTTGAACTTTGGAGTCAAAAATCGATTTTAATTGCCAACCTTACATCATTAACAACTGGTGTTATTTTAATAGGTCTTTCGACTTTTTTACCAACGTTTGTTCAAGGCGTTATGGAAGAGAAACCAATTGTAGCAGGTTTTACACTAACAACAATGTCAATAGGATGGCCAATTGCGGCAATGATTTCTGGTCGAGCAATCTTGACGATTGGATTTAGAACAACTTCCATATTAGGTGGGATTTCATTAGTTTGTGGCAGCGTCCTTTTTATCTTATTATCTGGTGATCATAGCCCGCTATTTGCTGCTACTGGATCATTTTTGATTGGAGTAGGAATGGGGTTAACGGCCACAGCATTCATTGTTTCTATTCAGAGCACAGTAGCTTGGAATAAAAGAGGAGTAGCAACAGCTACTAATATGTTTATGAGAAATGTAGGAAGTACAATAGGAGCAGCATTATTAGGAGGTATTTTAAATAGTAGACTGTTAACTTATTTCTCAAACAAAGGATATGCAGATGAATTGGACCTTGATTCCACTACAGCTTTACTTGATCCTTCACAGAACAGTGACATGTCAGAAAATGCTAAGGGTATACTTCAACAAGGACTCGAATTTGCACTACATGATGTCTTTTTGTTTATTTTTGGATTTGCACTTCTAAGCGTTATTCTGATTATGTTTTTACCCAAAAAGGAAAAATCTTAGAATAGTACTATTGAAGGAACAGCTTCAAAGGAAAGTGTTAAAAAAAGTGAAAAATTATTGCAAAAACTTATAAAAAAGCAGGTGTTTATTTTGCAAACATCAGAATTGAGAATGTTGGTTGTGTTATCTGAAGAAATGAATATGAGGAAAGCATCTGAACGACTTTTTGTATCCCAGCCAGCTTTGTCACAACGTCTACAAACAATAGAGAAGTCATGGGGCTTCAAACTTTTCATCCGTTCACAAAAAGGGCTTACTTTAACACCTGCTGGAGAGAGAGTTATTTCTTATGCGCAAGAAGTTGTTCATAAAGAAGAGAAGGTAAGAGAACAAATTTTAGAATTAGAAGGCGAGGTTCATGGGACATTAAAGCTTGCCGTTGCATCAATTATTGGTCAGCATTGGTTACCTGAAGTATTAAAAATCTATGTACGAAAATATCCTCACGCTAAGATTTCCCTTGTTACAGGGTGGAGTAGTGAAATTTTGAAAAGTATGTATGAAGATCATGTTCATATTGGTATTATACGTGGGAATCCAGAATGGAAGGGTATTAAGGAACATCTTTTAACCGATACGCTTTATTTAGTCGATACAGAAATAAAAAGAGTTGAGGATGTCTTACTTACTGATAGGCCATTTATTCAATTTAAAAGTGATTCTACATACTACCAGGAAATTCAAGATTGGTGGCTTAATCAATTCAAAATATCTCCGAAAAGAACAATTGTTGTAGATCAGATAGAAACATGTAAGCAAATGGCATTCAATGGGATAGGTTATGCGATTTTACCATCAGTAACATTAAAGGAAGAAGAAAAAAATGTTTATAAAATTCCGTTACTAGATGAAGGTGGCAACCCAATAAAAAGAGATACATGGTTATTAGGATATCAATCATCTTTTCAATTAAAACAAGTAAAAGCTTTTTTAGATATTGTAAAAAACAAAAATGATTATTAAAAATATAGATGATAACTTCTTGATCATCATGACTTGTCAACTGTTTGATCCTTTGATACAGTAAAGAATGATGAATCAAGTTTGAGGAGGAATTATACATATGAAAATGATGGATGCAAATGAGATTATCTCATTTATACAAAACAGTACAAAATCGACACCGGTTAAAGTTTATGTAAAAGGAAATATTGAAGGTGTGAACTTTGGTGAGTCCGCACAAACATTTATTACTGGTAATACTGGTGTAGTGTTTGGTGAGTGGGCTGAAATTCAAAAAGCAATAGAAACGAACAAGGATCAAATTGAAGATTATGTGGTTGAAAATGACCGCCGTAATTCTGCGATACCTTTACTTGACCTTAAAGGTATTAAAGCACGAATTGAACCGGGTGCAATTATCCGTGATCAAGTTGAAATTGGCAATAATGCAGTTATCATGATGGGTGCATCAATCAATATCGGAAGTGTAATTGGTGAAGGGTCAATGATTGATATGAATGTTGTCCTTGGTGGTCGTGCAACAGTAGGGAAAAACTGTCACATCGGAGCCGGTTCAGTATTAGCCGGCGTAATCGAGCCGCCTTCAGCTAAGCCAGTTGTAATTGAAGACGATGTTGTCATTGGTGCTAACGCAGTTGTATTAGAAGGTGTAACTGTTGGTAAAGGTGCCGTAGTTGCAGCAGGTGCAATTGTTATTGATGATGTAGCACCATATACAGTTGTTGCAGGTACTCCAGCACGAAAAATTAAAGAGATAGATGAAAAGACAAAATCAAAAACAGAAATCAAACAAGAATTAAGACAATTATAAAAAGTAGCGGGCGTGGATGATAAATCCACGCCTTCTGTATACGGTGGTGTAAGGATGTTAATGGAAAACTTAATAAAAATTCGTCGAGAGCTTCATCAAATACCAGAAGTAGGGTATAAAGAATTTAAAACCCAACAATATATAATACAGGCTTTAAGTCAATTTCCAGAAGAAAGATTAGAGATTAAGTCATGGAAAACAGGAATATTTGTTTTAGTAAAAGGTACGAATCCTAAAAAAACAATTGGTTACCGGGCGGATATCGATGGATTGCCGATAACTGAGGAAACAGGATATAATTTTAAATCAAGTCATCCAGGATATATGCATGCGTGTGGTCATGATTTTCATATGACAATTGCGTTGGGAATTTTGTCTCATTTCGTAAAGCATCCAGTAGCTGACCATGTATTATTTTTATTTCAACCAGCTGAAGAAGGCCCTGGTGGAGCAGAACCGATGTTAAACAGTGAGTATGGAAAGTTATGGAGACCAGATATTATCACAGCCCTTCACATTGCTCCAGAGTTACCCGTGGGTACAATTGCAACAAAATCAGGTTTACTATTCGCCAATACCTCTGAATTATTTATTGACTTAAAAGGTAAGGGGGGGCATGCAGCTTATCCTCATACAACAAATGACATGGTTGTAGCAGCGTGCTCATTAGTATCACAACTTCAATCGATTGTGGCACGGAATGTCGACCCTTTAGATAGTGCCGTTATTACAATTGGAAAAATAACCAGTGGTACTGTACAAAATATCATCGCTGAACATGCTAGACTCGAAGGAACCATACGGACTTTATCTGTAAAATCAATGGAAAAAGTGAAAGAAAGAATAGAAGCTATTGTTAAAGGAGTAGAAATTGGCTTTTCCTGTAAGGCAACAATAGACTATGGTTCTATGTATCACCAAGTTTTCAATGAAGAGGTCTTAACGACTGAATTTATGGAATTTGCAGCAGAAAGTACAGAATTCACTGTCCAGGAATGTAAAGAAGCAATGACAGGAGAAGACTTTGGTTATATGGTAGATCAAATTCCTGGATTTATGTTTTGGTTAGGAGTTGATTCATCATATGGTTTACACCATGCCAAACTGGAGCCAAATGAATCTGCAATTAAGGTTGCAGTTGAGTTAATGAGCAAGTATATAGCATTCAAAGCAAATCAGGAATAAGTAAGTATATTTTATCCATCCGTGTACACAATACATATAGGAGGTGGATAAAATAATGCCAAAAATCGGTGTAGAACAATCATTATCAGATGTATCCGCAGCTTTACAACAAAAAGGCTATGACGTTGTCCAATTAACCAATGAAAGTGATGCAAAAGGTTGTGACTGTTGTGTAATTACAGGGCAGGATGCCAATGTCATGGGGATTAGCAATGCAGTAACTGCTGGTTCTGTCATTGAAGCCATTGGCTTATCAGCTGACGAAATATGTCAACAGGTTGATAGTAAAATAAATCTTTAAAAATAGAAAATGGAGGCTGCCTTAACGTTTATTACATAAAGGGTAAGCCTCCATTTTTTATGGCTTAGTACTTAGCAAAACGATCATATCCTAAGTTAAGTCTACATCGACATTTGTGCCATTTGTGTTTCTTTTACCTCAACTGAGTTCTCTAGTTCATACCTTGCAAAACGCACTTGCACTTTTCTTATGGCTGTTTCTTTTCGATAAGGACTTGATGTGGAAATGGTATTTCGATATTATTGGCATCTAGTGCTTCTTTCATTGCTTTTCGAAGGTTGCGTTCCACAAACCATTGCTGCATATTCTCAGTTTTAGCAAGAATTCGGATGACAACGTCGGATGTGCCTAGGGCTTGTACACCGATAACATTAGGGCCCTCAACAATTGATTGGTCATCGAGAGCAACCTTATCACAAGCCTCTTGGAGAACCGCCATTGCATGTTCAATATCATCATCATATGAAATCCCAATATCAACAAGAGCTCTCATATTACCTCTGGAGTGATTGCTTACTTTTGTTATTTCTCTATTCGGTACATAATGAAGGGTACCGTCAAAGCCCCTAATTTGTGTTGTTCTGAGACCAACTTGCTCTACAACACCATCAAAATCAGCTACTGTAATGTAGTCCCCAACATCAATTTGTTTTTCTAATAAAAGAAAGAATCCTGTTACTACATCACTTACAAGACCTTGTGCTCCAAACCCGACAGCTAAGCCGATAACTCCTGCACCAGCTAATAATGCTTTTGCATCATAGTTAAATACTTCAAATACCATAACTATGAAAATAAAAATAAGGATGTATGAAAAGATATTCAATGATAAGCTCTGTAATGTTAAAGCACGTCCTGCTGATAAATTATCTCTATTTTTTACACGTTGAAACATATTTTTGATAATTCTTTTTCCGACTGATTTAATAATTAAAAAGACGATGATAATACCAAGTAGCTTTAACAAGATGATTCCTGTGTTTGTTATGAGCAATGTCCAGTTTAAGTTCTCTAAAATATGTAAATTCATAAAACATTCCTTTCTTTTCATTCATTATTAATAATTCATAACGAGTGTTTGCTCCAATGAGCTAATATGATCTATACCCTAAGAAGGATTATGTTAAACAATAACTGGATAGATTTGATCAATTTATGAATCTTGACGAAAGTACAACTACAAAATCATGCTCATGAGGCAAAATACTTGAATCTAACATATAAGTTAGGGAATAATGAAAGTTGTTAGATGAGTTGTAAAATGCTTTTCTTAAAATGATTATTATCTGATATTGACTAAAAAGGATGCTTGTCCTATAATGGTCACTGTATTGGGCGCGAAAAGTTGTTGAGGGTAATTTACATATTCTCAATTAGGTAAGCCAATCACGTAAAAAATTAATTGGAGGTATTACATAATGGCAGAACGTATGGTAGGTAAACAGGCACCACGCTTTGAAATGGATGCTGTATTAGCAAACAAGGAATTTGGAAAAGTAAGTTTAGAAGAGAATATGAAAAATGACAAATGGACAGTGCTTTTCTTCTATCCAATGGACTTCACATTTGTTTGTCCAACAGAAATTACTGCAGTGTCAGATCGTTATGATGAATTTGAAGATTTAGATGCAGAAGTAATCGGTGTATCAACTGATACAATTCACACACATTTAGCTTGGATCAACACGGACAGAAAAGAAAATGGCTTAGGAGATTTAAAATATCCTTTAGCTGCGGATACTAATCACGTCGTTTCACGTGAATATGGTGTGTTAATTGAAGAAGAGGGTGTTGCACTTCGTGGATTATTCATTATTAATCCAGATGGTGAATTACAATACGCTGTTGTTAACCACAACAACATTGGACGTGACGTAGACGAAACACTTCGCGTACTACAAGCACTTCAAACTGGTGGACTTTGCCCAGCAAACTGGAAACCTGGTCAAGCTACACTTTAAGCTGTAGTGTGACTATTTAAAGGAGGCTGACAATCTTAATATGTCAGCCCCTTTTTCGATATAGAACGATAATATAATTTCAATATGGTAAGAATAAGCTAATTACATTTATTAATTGATACCTTTATCGAATAATTCCTGTAGGGCTTTTTAATGAATGGAGGAAGAAAAATGAAATTACGTGAGCCGATGCCGGAACTTACAGGTGCAACTGAGTGGTTAAATGGTGAGGTTACAAGAGAACAACTAATTGGAGAAAAACCAACTCTTATCCATTTTTGGTCAGTTAGCTGTCACTTATGTAAGGAAGCTATGCCCCAAGTTAATGAATTTCGTGATCAATATAAAGAGAAATTAAATGTGGTTGCTGTACATATGCCACGTTCAGAAGATGATTTAAATATTGATGATATAAAAAAAATTGCTGCGGAACATGATATTACTCAACCAATATTTGTAGATAGTGAGCATAAATTTACTGATAAATTGGAAAATCAATATGTACCTGCATACTATGTATTTGATAAAGAAGGAAAGCTCCGTCATTTCCAAGCTGGTGGAAGCGGAATGAAAATGCTAGAAAAACGAGTGAATCGTGTTTTAGCAGAGCTTGAGAATGCTGAATAAGTATGGGATTTTGGCATTGTTTGCGAATTAATGTCAATGGATATTTGGAAGGTGTGAAGTCGGTTACCAAGATATGGTGGCTGGCTTTTTTTGCAAAGATTGGTGTCGGCTAGAAGCCGCAGCGACTAGTGATCTCCACTTCCGCAACGAGATAAGTCGTCGAATCGCTTTTTCTTTATCTCTTTGTGGAGTACTCCAGTTCATACGTTGTTGAACGGGCTCTTATGCTTTTTTCTTTGTGTGAAATATCATAACTATTCACTCTATTTAAGGGTTAAAATCAATATGAAGGGTGTGGTGACGATTTTTCATGATATAGTTGGTGTGTTATTGGCTGGTGGTAAGTCTAGACGTTTTGGTAAACCTAAAGCTTTTGCTTCTTTTGAAGAACAAGATTTTTGGAAATATTCAATAGATGCGATGAGTGAGAATACAGATCAGCAAATTATTATCAGTCAACCTGACTTGGTAAGTCATTTTAAAGGAAAAACATCCTGTGAAATTTTAGAAGACGATGAAAGTGTAATGGGTAAGGGACCTTTAGCTGGAATCTATACAGCAATAAAACATAAAAAAGCAAAATGGTATGTGATTATTTCTTGCGATGTTCCGTTAATAAAGAGAAAAACAATACATAGTTTATTAAATTTGAGAAATGATCAAGTACAAGCGATAATTCCACAAATAAAGGGTAAGCTCCATCCACTTATAGGGATATACCATTATACGGTTTTAGATAAAATAGAACAGCAGCTTCGTGATGGTGACTATAGAGTAATTAAACTTCTTGAAAAGATAACAGTGTGTTATGTCTCAGAACATGATCTAAATACTGAAGTTAAAAGTTTTTGTAATATAAACTCACAAGAAGATTACAAAGAATTACTTACTAATGGTAAAATATCTGAATCTAAAGACAACTCAAAACAACATAATGAAAATATTTAAAACCGGAGTGATAGGATGGTAGAGAAAAGAAAACCATTAGCTGTTAAGGAAGCAATAGAAAAAGTAATTAGTTACTCAAAACTGGGCCAACGTGAATTTGTCTCTTTGCGAGATAGTTATGGTAGGTTTTTAGCGGACGATTTAATTGCAGATCACCCTGTCCCACCTTTTGATCGGTCACCGTATGATGGATTCGCGATTCGCTCGATTGATACACAGCATGCAACGTCAGAAGATCCAACACAATTTGAAGTGATCGATGAGATAGGAGCTGGTAGTGTAAGTGAGTATACACTAGGGGAAAATCAAGCAATACGTATTATGACAGGAGCACAAATTCCTACTGGTTGTGATGCTGTAGTAATGCTCGAATTAACGAAAGTATATCGGTGTGGTCACAAAGTATGTATGTCGATAAAAAGACCCTTTAAAAAAGGTGATAATATCTCATATAAAGGAGAAGACACCAACGAAGGTAGTATACTAGTTAAGAAGGGGTCCTCCATTTCACCAGGTACAATTGCACTTCTTGCTACCTTTGGATATGATACTGTTCCTGTTATGAAGAAACCCAAAATAGGGATTCTTGCAACTGGAAGCGAGCTTTTAGATGTTAGGGAACCATTAGTGCCCGGTAAAATCAGGAATAGTAATTCATTTATGATTGAAGCACAAATAAAAAGAAGTGGTGGAGAACCGATTTATTTAGGAAAACTAGAAGATGAACTTGATAAGTGTTATGAAGCTGTTAAACGAGAACTGGATAATGTTGATTTTTTGATTACAACTGGTGGAGTTTCAGTTGGTGACTATGACTATCTGCCTGAAATTTATAATCGTTTAGGTGCAAAAATATTATTTAATAAGGTAGCAATGCGTCCAGGGAGTGTAACGACAGTCGCAGAAGTAAACGGGAAATTATTATTTGGGTTATCGGGTAATCCATCTGCATGCTTTGTAGGATTCGAGTTATTTGTTCGTCCTGTTGTCAGATCCTTTTTAAACTCTAAAAAACCTCACCTTCAAAAAGTTTCTGCTAGCTTAGGAAAAGACTTTATTAAGCCAAATCCGTTTACTAGATTTGTTAGAGGTCAAATGGAATTTTCTAATGGAATGATCATTGCTTCTCCAGTTGGTCTTGATAAGTCAAATGTAGTAACATCACTAGTTGATGCAAATGTATTTATCGTTTTACCAGGAGGTACGAGAGGGTATCATAAAGGCGATGCTGTTGATATTTTACTTATTGATGACAAAATAGGAAGTGTGACATCATGGGCAGAGTCATTCAAATAGTGGGGTATCAAGATAGCGGGAAAACAACTTTTATTATTAATTATATTAATTCATTAACAAGACGAGGATTAAAAGTAGGAACGATTAAGCATCATGGCCATCCAGGAGTGTTGAAGCATGAGGATCTTCATAAGGACTCAGGAAAACACCGGCAGGCAGGTGCACATGTATCAATAGTAGAGGGGAATGGATCGATCCTTCTGAATTCAGAAAAAGCGTCATTAACACTTTCACAACTGCTTACTATGTATAAGCCATTTCAATTAGATGTTATTGTTATCGAGGGATTCAAGTCTGAATCACACCCAAAAGTTGTTCTTATAAGATCTTTTGAAGGGATTCAAATGCTAAAAGGATTAATAAATGTAGTTTGCATTCTAACTTCTATTGATCTACCAAAAGATATAGCTGATAAATATAGAACGTTCAAAGATTCGGATGAGTGCATAGAATGGCTATTAACAAATAAAGTAGGTGGGTTTATTGAATAAGGCTTTATATGAAATTGTAAAAGAACCTATTTCAATTGAGGAAATCACGAATAAAGTGATTCGTAATGAAGCAGGAGCAGTTACAACCTTTATAGGTACTGTTAGAGAATTTACATATGGGAAACGAACGTTATCACTTGAATATCAGGCTTATGAAAAGATGGCTGTTAAAATGCTAGAACAAATAGGATTAGAAATTAATGAAAAGTGGAAGGATGCAAAAGTTGCCATCAGTCATCGTATTGGTAAATTGGAAATTTCAGAAATAGCTGTTGTGATAGCTGTATCGACTCCACATCGTAAAGATGCCTATGAAGCAAATGAATATGCGATAGAGCGGATAAAAAAAATCGTCCCAATATGGAAAAAAGAGTGTTGGGAAGATGGGGAATCTTGGATTGGTGATCAATTAGAAAAAGTGCCATATCCAGAAGGGAAACCCATAGAGGGGAGCAGTAAAGAATGATTAGAGTTTTATTGTTTGCACATCTCCAGGAAAAAGTAGGACAAGAACTGATTGAGATTTCGCTCGTATCAACAACAGTTAAAGAATTGAAAGAGCTAATTGGAAAAAAATATGAGCTAGGAACGTTAGAGCATGTGATGGTAGCAGTAAATGAAGAATATGCACTTGATCATGATATTATTCAAACGAATGATGTTGTAGCGTTCATTCCACCGGTAAGTGGTGGATGAAGATATGCAGAGCAAATATTATATTTTAAGTTTCTTATGTTTTCTTTTCGTAACAATTGGTTGTGATCATTCAGTAGCTGATGATAAGACGGAAATAACAGTATCAGCTGCTGCGAGTCTAAAGGATGCAATGGAAGATATCAAAGGGGTATACGAACAACAAAAAGAGATAGAACTACTTTTGAATTTCGCTGCATCTGGTACCTTGAGTAAGCAAATAGAACAAGGTGCTCCTGTGGACTTTTTTATTTCTGCAAGTATTGAGGAGTTTGCTAGCTTAGTGGACAAGAAGCTTATCAAAAAAGGTAACGCAAACAATCTATTGAAAAACGAGCTTGTTTTAATCGCTTCCCCAGATTCTAAGATATCCTCTTTAAAAGATATAGACTCTGTGGATAAAATAGCAATTGGTATCCCTGAAACAGTTCCAGCGGGTAAATATGCAAAGGAATCCTTTGAAAGCATAGGTATATGGAGACAAACTGAAAAGAGAATTATACTTGCAAAAGATGTACGTCAAGTATTATCATATGTTGAAACAGGCAATGTATCACTTGGTGTAGTTTATAAAACGGATGCTTTAACGACTGAAAATGTGAAAATTGTAGAGACGATAGCTTCTTATACACATTCTCCTATTGTCTATCCAGTGGGAATCATTAATACAACGACCCACTTAGAAGAAGCGAAGGATTTTCATCAATTTTTACAAAGTGATGAAGCAGTTACAATCTTTAAAAAATACGGGTTTACCACAATAGATTGAGGGAAAATGATGAGTGTTGATTTTTGGGATCCTATTTTCTTATCGATAAAAATAGCGATAATTTCCAGTATGATTGTCATGATCATCGGTACTTTTATAGGGAGATTAATGGCCAATAGTAAGCTAAGAGGGAAAATGTTAATCGAAACATTTCTAATCTTACCATTGGTTCTACCTCCATCAGTAGTAGGGTTTTTCTTGATTGTTTTATTTGGAATGAATAGTTATATTGGGCGAGGTATCCAATTTATTTTTGATGCACAAATTATTTTTACTTGGTGGGCTGGGGTCATTGCTTCAGTAGTTGTGGCATTTCCATTGATGTATCAGGTTACAAAAGCTGGGTTCGAACATGTTGATTCAGAAATAGAGGATGCAGCTCGTGTAGATGGCGCTAATGAAACAGCCGTTTTTTGCTTTATTGCTCTACCTTTAACAGTAAAATACATATTTACTGGTATAATTTTAAGTTTTACGAGGGCACTAGGGGAGTTTGGTGCAACGCTAATGTTTGCAGGTAATATTCCTGGTAAAACACAAACGGTATCAACAGCCATCTATGTCGCTATTGATAGTGGTAATATGAAGATGGCATGGCTTTGGGTAGCCTCAATGATACTCATTTCTGTAACTTTACTATTCTTCGTTCAGCTAGTAAATAGGAAAGCCTATTAATTAGTAGTAGTCAAAGGGAATTCAAATTAAAAATACTATGATTACATTGACAAATCATGACAAATTGATTATAATATTAGGAGTGCTTATTTTAAGGACTTCACTGTTATAGTGCTAGGTGGATAAATGTTTCTTGATCATACCTATGATATACAAGGGGAATGATAGATACGTTTATTCAATTCATACTGGCGCGGACTAGGAGCCGTAAGGACGAAAGAGAGGTAGGGCTTTCGTTGTTTTGGGTTTTTGCAATTTCAATAATAAAAAATAAATAGATTAGATGTTTATTTTGGATGATCAAAATAGGGAGCTTTATAATATAATTCATATATTATAGAGGGTATCTTCTCCGTATTTTTGATATTCTCTATAATGTGTGTATTTTCATTTGTCGTGTAAATGGTGACTCTTTAGTTACTGAGCTTATTATTTACTCAGGAAATATGAGTAACATATTAATAAATCTTTGGAGGTTTCTCTCATGAAAACTACAGGTACTGTTAAATGGTTTAATTCAGAAAAAGGTTTCGGATTTATAGAAGTTGCAGAAGGAAACGATGTATTCGTTCACTTCAGTGCTATCACTGGTGATGGTTTCAAATCGTTAGAAGAAGGACAAAAAGTTGAATTCAACATTGTTGAAGGAAGCCGCGGTCCTCAAGCTGAAGATGTTGTAAAATTATAATAAGCATATAAGGCTAACTACTAAATTAATTGGTAGTTAGTCTTTTTTTATAGGCTCTTTTCTGAAAGTTTGTTGTTCTAGTACTATGTAAATTGAAGTGATCTCCTGAGGGATATCACTTCAATTTAGTGGAAAGTGCACGAAGATATACTAAAACCTTGTACATGAGTCCTTTGTACGGAAACCAACATTCTTTGCGAATATAGCCTGTTATATTTTTAAGTAATAATAACTCTGAACTAGTTGTAGTTACCTTTTATGTGAGAAAAAACGGGTTATGATTAATCATAACCCGTTCTTAAGTATCTAATCGTTAGGATGTGCTAGCTACTCGGTTAAACTTGTGATGGGTACGTCCTTTTCTGCTTGTCTATTCTGAAGGGGATAAATTCTAGCGGTACCTAGGTCTTCGTTTACTGATTGTATGTAAATTGCCTCACCTTGATATTGAACTGCTACTATTTCTCCTGATTCTGTTATTTCTTTGGCTCTATTTATATTCACGACGGTTTTTCCTCCTTTCGTTGGAAGACTCCTTAGTTTTATCTGCTCCAGAGTCCAGCGCAAAGTAAACTTCACTCTCCTCCCAAAAGAGATAAGTCAACATCGAATCGCTTGGGCTCTTCTTGTTTCCTATATTCCTTCCAGAGTGCTTCAGTTCATAAGCTGCTTATCTGGCTCTTGTGCTTTTCTTACCATATCCAATAAGTAAGATTCTATGCTAAGTAAATAAAAAAACAGTTGCTCCTGTCGCTTATAGCATAAATGAAATGCTAAAAAGGACCTTCTTCAAATAAGAAGGTCCTGATTTAACATAATGCACGATTACATACGGTGAAAAAATTGAGAAAGGTTTAGATTTTCTCGACAAGTTTTTGACAAAATTGTTCGATTTCTTTTTCTTCGTCATCTTCCAAGGCAAAGTCTAAATAATTCTCTGTTGTTTTCTCAATAAAATTGTATTGAGCAATTTTCGATGTTTCCTCTTCTACTGCGTAGATAAGTTTAAGCATGATACCGTGCTCGCTATAAAGCTCATCATCTTCCTCAAAATCTAAAGAAAGGTAAATTTCGTATCTTTGACCTGGAAGTATTCCGAAGGGGTCTTCCAACCTAACAATTGTTGAATCAGTAATATTCATCATTTTATATTCCCTCTTTTCTGTGAAGCCTTTTAAATGATGGCCATATGGTAGTAAATATTTTATTGCGGGTAATTAAATGTAGATAACATTTAATTTAACTCAATGATTATTATATCTCTTTTAGCTACAACAAGACAATAGAATGAAGAGATCGTGTGAGAATTCTTGTAATTAGCGAATTACATACACCTAAAAATGGTAAGTGAAACACGAAATGGAAAAGAAGTTGTTGCGTCTCCTCGTCCGTTTTTTATTTTCTAACAATACTGATTTCTTATTTTCCTCCATTAATATGAGACTATATAATGAAAATTGGTTAAGGATTAAATAATTAGTTAAAAGCATGTTAGATAATCTAACGTTGAATTTTCATAAAGTTGTTTAAACTGGTTGACACTTTGTGAAAATCGTATAAAATAGTAAATAAGAACGAGATGTTATATTTTCTTACATCTTAAGTTATACTAATGCACAGGGGAGGAAATACGATGGATACAATGGATACGATGTTTTTAATGAATAGCCTATGGGTTATGCTAAGTGCAATTTTAGTTATATTTATGTTAGGTGGATTTATCCTACTTGAAGCAGGATCGACTCGAATGAAAAATGCAGGTCATATTGCTGGTAAGACAATATTCACTTTCGGTCTTTCTTCATTAGTCTTTTGGGCAGTTGGTTTTGCTTTTATCTTTGGCAGTAACGGAAACTTTATGGTTGGATTGACAGACTTTTTCTATTCAGGATATCAAATCGAAGGCATGGGATTGTCATCATCAGTATTCTTCTTATTCCAATTGGCTTTTGCTGGTATCTCAATTACAATTGCATTAGGAGGATTTGCAGAAAGAGCTAAGCTTTCAGTTTACTTAGTTTTTACGCTATTATTCTCGGTATTAATATACCCGGTCATCGCTCATTGGATTTGGGGTGGTGGATGGTTGGCAGAACACGGAAAACAAGATTTTGCAGGCTCAACAGTTGTTCATTTAACTGGGGCAATGGCTGCATTAGCAGCAACGATTCTATTAAAACCACGTATTGGTAAATATAATAAAGATGGCTCTGCTAATAATATTCAAGGGCATAATCAGGTTTTTACAGCATTAGGTGTATTGATTCTTTGGATTGGTTGGTTTGGATTTAATGCAGGTAGTACTGTAGCTATTGACAATGGATTCTTTGGATTTGTTGCATTAAATACGAACTTAGCCGCAGGAGCAGGGGCGGTATCTGCACTAATTATTTCTTGGATGGTCTTAGGCAAGTCGGATATTCCGACAATGTTGAATGGAGCTTTAGCTGGACTTGTAGCAATTACAGCATCATGTGCCTTCGTTGATACTTGGGCTGCAGTTGTTATTGGTTTTATAGCAGGTATCTTGGTATTCTATAGTGCTAGATTCTTCGAGAAGAAAAAAATTGATGATCCGATTTTCGCATTATCTGTACATGGCGTAGCTGGTGTTTGGGGAACTTTATCCACTGGGTTTTTTGCTACTCCAGAGCTTGCAACGGTTGGCTTACCAGGACTATTTTATGGTGGTGGTTTCTCTCAACTAGGCGTACAATTGATGGGAGTTGTTACTTCTGGAGCTTATGCATTTGTTGTATCATTTGTGATATTGGCTATTGCGAAAAAAGTTATGAAGGGATTACGTGTAACAGAAGAAGAAGAGATTATGGGATTAGATATTAGTGAACATGGAAGCTATGGTTATCCTGAATTATTCGTAAATAATAAAGATCAAAATGTTAGCTCATAAGAATTACTATAGGATAATAAAAACGAGGTGAAGTGGGTTTCGACCCTCTTTTCTTCTATTAAAGGTGAGGGAGTGTCTCTCATGGATCGTAATTTTGATACTTATGAATCATTAAAAAGGTGGAAAGATGATCATATTCATCAATATATTTCAAATACAAAAATGTTAAATGAATTTCATGATGAGATAATGAGGAGTGCTAATACATTAGCACTCTTTCATCTTGAAAAAAGTGTTGGTGTACCGCCTTGTAATTATGCATGGGTGGTGACGGGCAGTGGTGGGCGTTGTGAACAGGGAGCTATAAGTGACCAAGACCATGGATTAATATATGAGGAACAATCAGAGCGCGCAAGTAGGTATTTTGAGAAACTAGGAGAAGAACTTTCAAGAGGGCTCTTTAAAATTGGTTACCCTTATTGTGAAGGGAAAATCATGAGTTCGAATCCACTTTGGTGTAAATCGTTAAAGGATTGGAAAACTCAGCTTTTGAAATGGATGGATGATAGTAGTTGGGAATCAATACGCTATCTACAAATTTTTTATGATTCTAGGAGCATTGTTGGTCAATGTGACTATGTGAAGGAATTAAAACATTATATTTTTAGTTATCATCAAAAGAATCAGCACCTACTAAAAAGGTTTTTAGATAATATCCAGCACATTAAGAATTCTGTTGGCCCGCTGGGACAGCTATATGTTGAGCCTAGTGGGAAATATGAGGGTTTCATTGATATGAAAAAAGCTGCCTTTTTGCCATATGTAAATGCCATAAGACTCCTAGCGATAAAAGAGGGCTTAATTGAAACATCTACACTAAATAGAATTTTATTACTCTGTGAGAAAGAAATGTATCGGGATGGTCTAAGCCATTATAAAGATAACTTTGAAAAGCTCCTTAAATATCGTGTACAACTGTTTGAAAATGCAAAATCCTATGATGATGTACACTATCTTAATGTTGGAAATTTATCTAAGGATGAAAAAAGAGAAATTAAGTCAATCTTAAAGAGTGGTAAGAAATTACATCAATATGTTCAAGGAATCATTGAAAAAGGGTGTTTATCATGACGTTCGATCCGTTTTTTTTTATGAAAGGGAAACAAGCGAATCTCAGTGGCCAAAGTCAACAGCAGGTAGCATATTTAAGACAGTTGCAGCGTGAATTGAGAGTAGAAGAAACGCTCCATATACCACTCAATGAATTAAATGTAATTGTGTTTGATATAGAAACAACGGGTTTTTACCCTGATCGTGGGGACCAGATCATTTCAATAGGTGGGGTAAAGGTTAAAGGTGAAAATATATACGAGAATGAAACGTTTTATTCTCTCGTTAAATCGGAGAAAACAGTTTCTGAAGAAATTAGCAAATTAACCGGTATATATAACGATGAACTTGAAAGTGCTCCTCCATTATCTGAAGTCCTGTTCCAATTTTTTCAATTTACTCAAGACTATACACTAATCGCACACCATGCAAATCATGAAAAGATATTTTTACAACATGCTTCTTGGAAGCTCTACCGGGCACAATTCAAGCATCGTCTAGTTGATATGTCGTTTCTATATCGGATTGCTGACCCAGAAATGAATCTAATCACGTTAGAGGAGTGTTGTGAACACAATGAAATTCCTATTATCGGAAGACATCATGCTCTTTATGATGCTAAATTAACTGCGAAGCTATGGAGTTTGTATGTGAAAAAGTTACAACAAATAGGTTGTGAATCACTTAAGGATCTTTATGAGAGATTTACAAAAATATAATTCAAGGATGACCAAATTATAATTGGTCATCCTTGAATTATATTTAAGCCTATCTGATTCAGGAAGTTATGCAAATTAGAATAGATATTTACAAAGAAACTACATAATATTACAAGTTTCTTAACAATATCTTATTACAATAGAATAGGAGGAAAGAGAAAATATAGAATGGAAGGTGAATTTTTTTGAGAAGATCGAAAAATAAATCGGTAAAAGGAAAGTTATTTTACAGTGTAATCGCCACTACTTTAGTACTAGGGTTAGTTCCGTTGCAATCATTAGCTACTATAGTCAAGGCTCAAGAAACACCAACAACGATGAAAGTACGACTATTGGAAACCTCCGATATACATGCGCATATTATGGACTACGATTACTATGGGGACAAATCAGTTACAAACTTTGGTTTAGTTAGAACTTCTGAATTACTGAGACAAAGAAAATCTGAAGTCAAAAATAGTATTTTAGTTGACAATGGTGATCTGATACAAGGTAATCCATTTGGAGAATATATTTATAAACAAGGCTTAAGTGAAGGACAAGTTCATCCGATCATTTCTGCAATGAATCTATTAGATTACGATGCAGCGACATTGGGAAATCACGAATTCAACTATGGATTAGACTTTTTAAATGAAACAATGGATGATACTAATTACCCTATTGTCAATGCAAATGTGTACCATGCTAATAATCCAGGGGAGTATTATTTTAAACCTTATGAAATTATTGAAAAGGATTTCATTGATGATAAGGGTAAAACTCATAAGTTGAAGGTTGGGTTTACAGGATTTGTTCCACCACAAATTAATGTTTGGGATAAAAAGCATTTAGATGGAAAAGTTGTTACAAAGGATATTGTAGAATCAGCGAAGAAAGTGATTCCTGAAATGAAAGAGCAAGGTGCTGATTTAGTTATCGTTATTGCTCATACTGGTGTTGATTCAAGTGAGGGCATTACTGGGGCAGAAAATGCTGTGTTTGATTTAATAAAGCAGGTTTCAGATATTGATGCGATTGTTTCAGGGCACCAACACAATCTATTCCCAGGAGATGCAAGATTTAATGGGATTGCAGCTATTGATAATGTAAAAGGAACTATTAACGGTATACCAGTCGTGATGCCAAAAAACTGGGGAAGTCATTTAGGAATGATAGATTTAGACTTGGAACTAAAAGATGATGAAGATTGGGATGTAGTTGGATCTATCTCAAAATCAGAATCGATTTCAAGTGTTACAATACAAGATCAAAAAATGGTAGATGTAGTCATGAGTGCACATGATTCTACGCTAGAATATGTGAGAAAAGGTGTTGGAACAACATCAGCACCGATTAATAGCTTTTTTGCACTTGTCAAAGATGATCCATCAATTCAAATCGTGACAGATGCTCAAAAATGGTATGCAGAAGAACAATTAAAGGGTACTCAATATGAAGGAATGCCATTACTTTCTGTAGGTGCACCGTTCAAAGCTGGTGGTCGCAACGGGGTTGATTACTATACAAATATCCCAAAAGGTGATCTAGCGATTAAGAACGTTGGAGATCTGTATCTATATGATAATACAGTACAAATCGTTAAGATTTCAGGAGCAGAAGTGAAGGAATGGTTGGAAATGTCTGCAGGGCAATTTAATCAAGTAGACCCAACTTCAACCGAAGAACAAAATCTAGTGAATTCTGATTTTCCAACATTTAATTATGACGTAATTGATGGGGTTACCTATCAAATTGATGTAACAAAACCTGCAAAATATGATGCAAATGGAAAGCTTACAAATAATGATACGAGTAGAATTAAAAACTTAATGTACGAAGGTAAAACGATTAACCTGAATCAAGAATTTTTGGTTGTTACAAATAATTATCGAGCATCTGGTGGAGGGAATTTCCCAGGTAACTTGTCATCGAAAATTATTGAGCAATATCCTGATGAAAATCGTCAAGCAGTTATGAATTATATTATCGAAAAGGGACAAGTCAATCCTTCGGCTGATAATAACTGGGCAATTGCACCAATAGTCGGAGATGTAAATGTAACATTCGAATCTTCACCATCTGCACAATCATTTGCAAAGCAGGCTGGAAACATAAAATATTTAGAGACTTTAGATTCTGGATTCAGTAAATATGCATTGGATGTAAGTACAGATGAGTGGAATTTAACGATTATGCATACAAATGACACTCATGCACATTTAGATAATGTTGCTCGACGTATAACGGCAATCGAGCAAGTTCGGTCAACTAAAGATAACTCGATCCTACTTGATGCTGGTGATGTATTCTCAGGTACATTATACTTCACCCAATATTTAGGACAAGCTGATGTAGAGTTTATGAACATGATGAAATATGATGCAATGGTACCTGGGAATCATGAATTTGATAAAGGTCCAAGTGTATTTGCAAACTTTATTAAGAAGGCAGAATTTCCAATTGTTAGTGCCAATATTAATTATTCAAATGATGCTACTATTAGTAACTTATATAAAGATGAGATTGGTGATCCAGGTTTTGCTGGCTCTATTTATCCAGCGACTATTCTAGAAGTGAACGGTGAAAAGGTTGGCGTATTTGGTTTAACGACTGAAGATACGACAATACTAGCCAATCCAGGTAAAGATATCGAATTCGAAAATTACCTTGAGAAAGCTGAAGATACTGTTGAAATGCTTGAAGGTAAAGGAATTAACAAAGTAGTTGCTTTAACACATATCGGCTATAATTACGATAAAGTTTTAGCTGAAAAAGTGGATGGAATTGATGTAATTGTTGGTGGACATAGTCACACTTTACTTGAAGAGCCAACAGTTTATAATGAGAAAACCGAACCCACAATTATATTATCTGCTCAAGAATACAGTTACTTTTTAGGTAATGCGGATGTAACGTTTGATAAAGATGGGATATTAAAATCTTGGGATCAAAATCTAGTTGACCTTGATGCACAGGATGAAAATGGGAACTACTTAATTGAAGCAAATACAGCTGCTTCAGAGCTTTTAACACAATTAGCGGAGCCAATTGAAGAATTAAAAAGTCAAATTGTAGGTAAAACATCAGTCTTTTTAAATGGTGAGCGTGAGGATGTTCGAATGAAAGAAACAAACTTAGGCAATCTAATTGCAGATGGCATGCTTTGGAGAGCACAGGAACAAAATACAGGTGCAACAATTGCCATTCAAAATAGTGGAGGTATTCGTGCATCGATTGATGAAGGCGATGTGTCACTTGGTGATGTGTTAACTGTACTACCATTTGCTAATACCTTAGTTACTTTAGATTTAACCGGTCAAGAAATAATTAACGCTTTAGAAAATGGTGTCAGTCAAATTGAAGATGTTGCTGGGCGTTTCCCACAAGTTGCTGGCTTGAAATTTGGATTTGATCCAACAAAACCAATTGGTAGCCGTATTCATAGTGTACAGGTACAAAATGAATCTGGGTTCGAACAAATCGAACCAGAAGAAGTCTATTCGGTAGCTACAAATGCATATATGGCAGATGGTGGTGACGGATACGAGTCATTTAAGACAGCAAAGGATGATGGGAGAATAACAGAATTGTATATCCCGGATTATGAGGTGTTCCAAGAATATCTAACAGAAATTGGAACAGTGAAAGCTGAAGTTGAGGGCAGAATTACAATGGGTGCTGAACCAGAAGAAAAACCAATTGCGACTCCTGGTGAGGAACCAAACAATGATCCCAATATAGAAAAGCCAGGTGAAGACACTGTAAATGATGGTGTTAAGGACATAGTAGGTAAAGTTACAAATGGTGAAAACAAATCAGATGGAAATTCAAATACCTCCGGAGTAACTTTACCAAACACTGCAACAAATATGTTTAATATGATGTCAATAGGTATCTTGCTACTAGCTAGTGGTGGTGTCCTATATATTGTGAGACGTAAGCAAAATCATTCGCAGAATTAAATTATTATCCTGTAAACACGTATTCATTTAATGATGAATACGTGTTTTTTGCAATGATATGAAAGTCAATTGAAAATAGAATTTCCTTTAGAATAAATAAATTCAGTTGAAAGATGAACAACGCTTCAAATAATGTCGAAAAAAAGCATTATTATCTCAACCGAAACATCAGAAAAGTATGGTTTAATTATGATGCAAAAGAATGAAATGTCTCAACAGGTTGAGGAGGTATCAGAACTGTTCAACAAATTTCTGTAGCAGAATCTCCTTTAGCTTACATGCTAAAGCAACCATCTCTTGGATAGCAGAGGAAATGCAAATCCCTTCTTGTAGATTTAACGTGTTATTACACTTGACTATGTCTATTTCAGTAATTGTAGTTATCGTACAAGGAGTGCAAACGTATTGAATACGTTCCCAGTAATTCTAATGTTAATCATAATAGTTTTTCCCTTAAGAACAATAAAATTTATAAGCGTATTCCCTTTAATGACTATTTTAAGGAAAATGGGAACCATACTAACATGATAAGGAGAAGGAGGTAAGAGTAATAATGAAATCAACAATTAAATGGGCAGGTAATATGGCATTTTCAGGAGATTCACCGTCAGGTCATGAAATAAAAATGGACGCATCAGAAGAGGCAGGAGGACAAAATAGTGGAGCAAGACCAACGGAATTGCTTTTACATGCTGTTGCAGGTTGTACAGGGATTGATATCATTTCGATTTTGAATAAAATGCGTCTAGAGCCTACATCTTTTCTTATGGAGGTCGCAGGTGACCGAGCTGAAGGGCATCCGAAAAAGTTTACAAATGTTTCAATTCATTATTCCTTTGAAGGAGATTTACCTGAGCATAAGGTTGTACGTGCGATTCAACTGTCAAAGGATAAATATTGCTCAGTCTCACATTCATTGAGTGCAAAAGTGACGGTCAGTTATTCAATAAATGGGGTAAAAGGAAAGAATGATGTATCATAATCAATGTTTTTAAATAGAAAATTCCAAAAAAATTTCTTCTATTTCTTAAAGCAACAGACTTTTAGAATAATAATAGTAGTTTTAAAAAAATAATATAAACAGGGGAGTGGATAATTTACATCGCCCCTTTTTATTAAAAATGGCGATTGAACTTTGTATTGACAACTTCCATCACATAAATTAATATATGAATATATATACATATATTAATATTGAGAGGTGAGTATAATTAGGTACGATGTGATAATCATTGGCGCAGGGCAAGCAGGTTTATCTATGGGTTACTTTTTGCGAAATACTGGTTTATCGTTTTTAATTCTTGATCGTTTATCTGAAGTAGGTGAAGTGTGGAAGAAAAGATATAATTCACTTACATTATTTACTCCCCGCAAGTACAGCTCTTTACCTGGCTTAAAATTAATAGGTAATCATCAAGAGTTTCCAACAAAGAATGAAATAGCAGACTACTTATCTACCTATACAAATCACTTTTCTCTGCCTATTCAGATGGAAACTGAAGTTCTAAAATTAGGTCAGTTAGATGACTGGTTTGAAGTCAAAACCACTAAAGGTGTAGTAGTAGCTAAAAAAGTCATCATAGCAACCGGACCATTCCAAGACCCATACGTGCCGGAATTTTCACAACTACTTTCAGAAGATGTATTACAAATCCATTCTTCGCAATATAAAGACTCGACACAATTAAGGAATGGTATGACAGTAGTTGTAGGTGCTGGAAACTCAGGTATGCAAATTGCTGCTGAACTATCTAAAGAGAGGACTGTCTATTTATCAGTTGGTCAAAAAATTAAATTTCTTCCCGATAAGTTTATTAACCAATCAATCTTTTTGTGGTTTGATCTATTAGGTTTTTACCGTTTTAAAGTAGATTCATTGATTGGTAAATTCTTAAAGAACCAACAAGACCCTGTTTTTGGTTTACAGTATAAGTCTCTAATAAAGAATAATAGGATTATCTTAAAATCAAGGACTGTATCTGTGGAAAAAAATACAATTACATTTGCAGACGCTAGTAAAATTAATATTAAAAATGTAATATGGTCAACAGGCTATCGATCCAATTACCATTGGATCGATATACCAATGCTTATAGGCGAAGGAGGTTTACCCATACATAAGAGGGGGATAACTCCAATTGATGGTATCTATTTTTTAGGTCTACCATGGCAATCAAGTAGAGGATCATCCTTATTAATGGGTGTAGGTCGTGATGCAGAGTACTTGTCTCAGCATATTATTGGGAATGAACGTTGAGAACAGAGTATATTTAAAGTGAAGAGACATTGACCATAGCCTTAGTAAATAGATGATATAGAAGTTGATCTCAGGATTAATCGTTATAATTTATGGATATTGATAAAAGAGGTTGGTGAAGATATGGATAGTGTGGATATTATGTGGTTTGGGGAACATTAGCATAAAGAATTGCTGGATTGGCTTAAGGAAAAAATTGGAGGGGTATAAATTCGTTTTTACTTTCGTTTCCTAGGTCCAGTAGCAACTTTATAGTACCTCTTGTAGAAAAAAGATAGGTAAGCTCATGCATATTCTGAATGTTATTGATATATTGAATAATGATAATTATAAAAAGAAGGCTTGACTTTTAAACCAAGCCTTTCCGCGCTAATAGACTATTAATAGTGCATAAGTTCAAAGCCTATTGTTAGTGAATATTGAGAAATCATTCAGGTTTTGCTATTGGTTTTTTCGCTGCTATAACGCGAGTATTTCCCATCATTAGGACAAAGACTCCAGCGATTGCAATTGGTATTAATGCAAGCAAAAACATCGTCGTAATTGAGTCAGACATAGCATTCACAATTTTATCTAATATAACATCAGGGATCTTCTCACGCTCTCCAGATTGAAAAAGTTGTTGAGGGTCTTCTAGATTAAAGGCTGTGTTACCAGCTTCATTATTCCTATCATTCCCTTGCAATTCCTTAAAGCTATCTTTGATTTTATCAGTGAAAACACTATTTTGAATCACTCCGAAAACAGTAATACCTAAGGTCATTCCAAAAGAACGGAGGAATGAGTTTGTTGAATTTGCTGTGCCTCGGTATTTATGCTCCAAATTGTGAATTGATGCTGTCGGCAATAAAGAGAAAGAAAATCCCATACCAAAACCGACTAATATCATGTACATCGTTAACAAAGTTCTACTTGTATCAGGTGTTAGAGTACTAAGCAGATACATTCCTAGGAAATAAGAAATGACCGAAACAATCATTAAATTTCGAAAACTTGTCTTCGTTTGGAAAATCCCACCTCCAGCACTACCTAATACAGATCCTAGCATCATTGGCATTAATATGAAGCCAGCATTTGTAGCCGAACCGCCGTAAACAGCTTGAACAAAGATAGGGATAAAAACGGTTAAAATAATAAATGTGCTCCCATAAAGAAATGCCAGAATTTGTGAAGTAGCAAAAAGACGTCGTTTAAATAACCAAAACGGTAGTATCGGATCCTTCACTACTCTTTCAATAAAGAAAAAGGCTATGAAGCAGATGCCAAATATCGTAAATAAGCTAATAATTTGAATGGAATTCCAGTCGAACTCTGCGCCACCTAACTCCAGGGCAAACATAAGACTAACAACTGCTAAAACAAGTGTACTAGCACCCCACCAGTCTATTTTTTGTTTGGTATGTTGTGGAGATTCCTTGTAGTAGCGAAGAATAAAGAATAAAGATATAAAACCAAGTGGTACATTAACATAGAAAATCCAATGCCAGCTGATATATTCAGTTATGTAAGCACCTAATAATGGCCCAAGTACACTAGCGGCACCAAAAACTGCACCTAAAAGACCTGTCATTTTTCCCCGTTTTTCTGGTGGGAATATGTCAAAGATAATCGTAAAAGCTATTGGCATTAAGGCACCTCCACCAATTCCTTGGATAGCGCGATAGATGCTTAATTGGACAATATCTTGAGCAATCCCACAAAGTGCTGAGCCAATTAAGAAAATCGCTAATCCAAAAACAAAGAACTGCTTGCGCCCATACATATCAGATAATTTACCGAAAATAGGCATACCTGCCATTGTTGCTACCATATATGCCGATGTAACCCAGACAAACTTATCGAAACCACCTAAATCAGAAACGATTGTACCCATTGCTGTAGCTACGATCGTATTGTCCATTGCAGCCATCAAAATGGCTAATAACAACCCAGCAACAATGAAATTCTGATTGTTTTCCTGTTTCTTCATTTATGTACTCCTTTTCTTCTTGAAAAATATAGTTTCTCTCAATTAGTCTTTCACAGATTTTTAAGCAACTAAAAAATCAGCGTGATTATCAAGATAATTTTTAGTTTATGTGGGGGAAATGTCTGTGTCAAGTAAAAGTATGAGAGAAGTCGTCTATAATGATAACGGCTTCATAAACAAGCAATTATAGGTCTACACATAAAAAAAGATTTGCAATTATTAAAAATGATATAATCCTCAAAAAACGTTAAACTAGGAAGTAAGAATAGATTAATTTGCAAACAAAACGCGGATTTTTAAGAGGGGGAATAACATGCAAGCTCATGAAATTATGAATAGTCAAGTATATAAGGTAAAGGAAGAAGATACTGTTCGTTCGGTTATTGGAAAATTTATCGAATACAGTATCAGTGGTCTCCCAGTTGTTAATGATCGAAATGAAATTATTGCCTATATTAGTGATGGTGATATTATGCGTTATATTGGTAAACACAAGAATATTGTTATTGATGCTTATTACTTCGTTCACGTATTAAATGGTGATGATAAAGACTTTGAAGAACGAGTAAAAACAATCCTCAATCTAAATGTTTTGAGCATTGCAAAAAATAAGGTTAGTAAGGTTGCCTGGAATGAAGAACTTGAAAATATAGCTGCAATATTAGGGAACAAACAAATAAAGAAACTACCGGTTGAACGGAATGGAGTATTAGTAGGAATCATTAGTCGTGGAGATGTGATTCGTCACGCATTTAATATATTCCTTTAGGTTCGTTACTTAACATAGGATAGTAAGGACAATTTGACTCATCTCTAGACGCGTTAGGCCTTAATTAAAAGATGAGTTGTAAACAAATTAGCTATTAAGGAGCTGAAAAAGATGAAGGCAATTATCGTAAAACAACCTGGAGGTGCAGAACAATTAAAGATTCTAGATGTTCCCAAGCCAGAATTGCAACCAGGAGAATTATTAATAAAAGTCAAAGCATCTGCGATAAATCGAACAGATATTGTTACTCGTGAAGGGAAATCGGGTTATATGAATAACCCTATATTAGGGATAGAAGTATCAGGAGTAGTTACTGAAACTTCTATCGGTACAAATATTGAGATAGGGACACGTGTGATGGGTCTTGTTAATGGTGGTGGTTACGCGGAGTATGTAGTCATGCCTGCTGACAGAGCTATGGTGATTCCTGACAATCTTACGTTTGATCAAGCTGCAGCTATTCCCGAGGTATTTTTAACAGCATATCAAACCTTATTTTGGTTAGGGGAGTTAACTAACAAAGATACTGTATTGATTCATGCTGGTGGTAGCGGAGTAGGAACCGCTGCTATTCAACTTGCAAAGCAACTAACTAACGCTAAAATAGTGACAACTGCTGGTTCAGAAGATAAATTGAACTTCTGCCGCTCGCTAGGAGCAGATATTTGTATTAATTATAAAAAACAATCCTTTGAAGAGGAAGTCTTAAAAACTACAAATAATCAAGGTGTAGATGTAATCTTAGACTTTGTAGGTGCATCCTATTGGGAGAAAAATCTAAAAAGCATTAAAATAGACGGAAGGTGGGTACTCATTGGTGTATTAGGTGGTTCTAAAGTTGAGAAAGTGAATATTATGCCACTTCTTTTAAAGCGAATTCACCTAAAGGGAACACTATTAACACCTAGAAGTGATGGATATAAAAAGGAATTAACAGCAGAATTTGTTAAAAAAGCGATGCCGTTATTTACCCAAAATAAAATTAAAGCAGTTATAGATTCAGTCTACCCCTTAGAAGAAATTCAACATGCTCATAGGCATATGGAAGCAAATAAAAATATCGGTAAAATTATTCTTCATTTGGACTAGTATAGACAAACTGTGATAATAACTGTTTTAAGAGCTTGGTCTCCAAGCTCTTATTTGTATTTTTAGTTATATTATTTTGTTTATATCAAATTCATTTTGTGGCTAATAAAAAGTTTGCATTTTTTCCGAGTGGTCCATTTTCATCAATTAAATCTTGAATGTCATAAAAATAAATTGGAAAGTAAGAGATACCATATGAATAGGGTGCTAGAACATAAAGTTGAAAGCAGTTAATTAGGCTTTACTAAATAAAAATGATCGTTTTCTGGAAATTCTAGAAGTTCATTAATGACAGTATTGTTCCTTCCTTTTAGGAGCAAAGCGGAATGCTAGATAATCAGGATATTCAAATTAGAGATCCGTTTATTTTTCTAAGTAAGGAAGATAATAGGTATTACATGTATGGTAGTACAGATAAAAATATTTGGGGGAAGGGAACGGGTTTTGATGTTTATATTGGAGATGATTTAAGAAATTGGAAAGGACCTTATCCGGTATTCCGCCCTAAAGAGAATTTTTATTCTGAAGAAAATTTTTGGGCACCTGAGGTTCATGAGTATAAAGGAAGGTATTATATGTTTGCTACCTTTTTGAGGAAAGATAACAATCATAGAGGAACAGCAATACTCCGATCAGACCGTTTACTAGGTCCATTCGAACCGTATAGTGATGGTCCAGTTACACCAACAATTTGGAATTCTTTAGACGGAACATTGTATATCGATAGCAAGAGTTTACCTTGGATGGTTTTTTGCCATGAATGGGTTCAGGTAGAGGACGGGGAAATCTGTGCTGTAAGACTATCAGAAGATTTGAGAGAAGCAATTGGGGAACCAATCATTTTGTTTCGAGCCTCTGAAGCACCATGGCCGACACCTTTGAAACAGGTAAAGCGGAATTTGGAAAAAGTTTTTGTAACGGATGGTCCATTTATGTTTCAAGCTACAAATGGTGAATTATTAATGATGTGGGCAAGTTTTATTAATAATGAATATGCCCAAGGAATTTCTCGATCAGTAAATGGGGGGATAACAGGGCCTTGGGTGCACGATACAACACCAATTTACCAAAATAATGGCGGACATGGCATGGTATTTAAAACATTTGAAGAGAATCTTATTTTAACGTTACATGCACCAAATAAATCACCACATGAACGACCAATATTCATAAAGATAGTAGAAGATGATGGACAACTAAGTGTGGAAAAATAAATGAATGGTAGGTTTGTTATAAAGATGCATAGTAAACAATCATTAACAGGATGTATATGAAAAAACAGATAAAAACGCAAAGGTAGTTCATTTGATAGAACAATCTTTGCGTTTTTATTGTTTAATAAACCTTATCACCGTTAAAAATGGAATTCTTAACGACAACATAATCTACAGTACGGATCGCATCCAACTTATTTCCACCTGAATAAGATATAGCGGATTGAAGATCTTGTTCCATTTCATTTAAGGTGTCCTTTAATGAACCTTTGTGTTCCACATACATCTTCTTACCTTCTACATTTTTCTTTTCACCTTTTTGAAATTCGGAAGCTGAACCAAAGTATTCCTTAAACAACTTACCATCTTTTTCAAATGTTTCTCCTGGCGATTCTTCATGGCCGGCAAATAGTGAACCAATCATAACCATCGATGCACCAAATCTAATCGATTTTGCTACGTCACCATGTGTACGAATTCCTCCGTCAGCAATAATTGGCTTACTTGCAGCCTTTGCACACCAACGCAGTGCCGCTAATTGCCACCCGCCAGTTCCGAAGCCTGTTTTAATTTTAGTAATACATACTTTTCCTGGTCCAATACCTACCTTTGTTGCATCTGCACCAGCATGTTCTAATTCTCTTACCGCTTCTGGAGTTCCAACATTTCCGGCAATAACAAAACTATGAGGAAGGTATTTTTTTATATGTTTAATCATCTCAATTACAGCATTAGAATGACCGTGAGCAATATCGATCGTAATGTAATCGGGTGTAAGCTGTTCATCCGCTAATTGTTGAATGAAGCTGTATTCCTCATCTTTAATTCCAACACTAATAGATGAGAATAATCCTCGTGTTTTCATATCCTTAATAAATGATAATCTTTTCCCAGGTTCAAACCTATGCATAACATAGAAGTAATCATTTTCAGCTAAATAAATGGCAATTCTTTCGTCTATGATTGTCTGCATATTTGCTGGAACAACTGGTAATTTAAATGTACGTCCACCAAAGGTTACTCTGGTGTCACACTCAGAGCGGCTATTTACCACACATTTTGCAGGGATTAGTTGAATATCTTCATAATCAAACACATTTTCCATAATTAACACTCCTAAACACGAATATTTATATCTTGATTAAATAAAATTGTTCGCCCAATAGGTAATGTACATTATTTTTGTGTTAATGTCAAAGTTTTGTGATTGAGGTTAAGTAAAATGAGATAGGATTTGCGAATATATTTATTTAGAAGAAAATATATTCGCTAATCCTATACATCTTTATCCTTAATAGTTAGAACTATGTTACAGATGTTATCATCCCTAGTAAAATCTCCATGATAACTTGAAATCATACACTTAATGAGATTTTGAACAAAAAACGATAGTTTAAACTCCTTTTTAATTTTAAACCATTCTGTATTAATAAGGGACTAGGTGGGTACTTGTTTCAAAAAGATGTCTAGAAGGACTGCAGCATCAAAGTTATTTTTTATTAAGGATCTTTTCTAGAGGAAAAGTTTGTTGTTCTAGTGCTATGTAAGGAAAATAACAATCTTTGTGAAAAGGGCAATATTAATGAGTCTTTTATATTTTGATAAACCTTCTACTCCCCAAAAAAGTGTTACTTCCACAAAAATGTTCAAATCAAAAAATGCATAATTCAAAAAAGTACAATGGTTTTATACTTTTATTATGTATAACATGAACATAGGTAAACAAACACAACTGAGTGGGGGTAATCATGGAACGGTCAATCAGAAGAATTTTTATCGCTGGAGATTCTACAGTACAAACATATCAAAATAGTGATGAGGATCAAGGTGGTTGGGGTGAATTTTTAACCGACCATTTTACCGAAGATGTTTGCGTTTCTAATCATTCAATTGGAGGAAGAAGTTCCAAAACTTTTGTGAAGGAAGGAAGATTACTAAAAATTCTTGAGGAAATAAGAGAGAAGGATCTTCTTTTCATTCAAATGGGTCACAATGACGCAACAAAGGAGAAACCAGAGAGATACACAGAACCTTTTACAACCTATAAGAATTATTTGAAGATGTATATAGATGGTGCAAAAGAACATCGTGCAATTCCTTTTCTAATCACGCCGGTAGCGAGATTACATGTGGTTGATAATCAATTTATCAATGACTTTCCAGATTATTGTGTGGCCATGAAGGAATTAGCAGAAGAAGAAGATGTAACATTAATAGATTTAATGGAAGATAGTTTAAAATTTTATCAGAGAATTGGTTATGAGCAAGCACTTAGTTTATTTATGGCCTCAATGAATGGAAAGGATTACACACATTTCACTAAAAAAGGTGCAAAAGAAATTGCGAGATTAATCATACAAACCATAATAAAAAAAGATCTATTATCTAAGGAATTTATGGCTGATCTTAATAGACAAATGATAAAAAAATCGTAGTTTTTTCAAGGTGAATAAACAGCAAATAGCAGAGCAAATCGAATTATTAATAGAAAATTTAGTTTCTTTAAATGATCCAGATGGAAAATATGCGATCCCATTGGCAGATGGTCGAAAGATAAATAATTTTTGCCTTAGTAGAATACTTATATTATAAAATTCAACTAATAAAAAGTCAGAAATAATAGGTCAATCGATTGATAGACTGATATACTTTTATTAAAGTTGTATGCGTGTACACATAATTATAGGAGGTAATTAAAGTGACAGAGCTAAATATAAAACATAAAGCAAGACAAATGGAATATTTAGATAGAGGTTTGATTGCTGTGAAAATTGAAAATGGTGTGTATATAGGTTGGCGTTTGTTCGGAAACGAAGACGAATCGATTAGTTTTAACCTTTATCGGGATGGAAATAAGCTAAATTCTATCCCAATTACACAAAGTACAAATTATTATGATGAATCTGGTACTAGCCAATCGACATACTGTTTGAAAGTAGTATTCGAAGGAAAGGAAAAACAAGTCTCTGAAGACGTACAAGTTTGGGATACAAATTATCTTACAGTACCTCTAAGTAAACCTGAAGGTGGTACTACTCCAGATGGTGTTACCTATACATATAGTGCAAATGATGCTAGTGTCGGAGATGTCGATGGTGATGGCGAATACGAGATTATATTAAAATGGGACCCGTCTAATTCTAAGGATAATGCCCATAAAGGCCATACCGGAAATGTATATTTAGATGCTTATAAATTAAATGGGACCCATTTATGGAGAATTGATTTAGGCAAAAACATTCGTGCTGGCGCTCATTACACGCAATTTATGGTCTATGATCTTGATGGTGATGGCAAGGCAGAAATTGCATGTAAAACAGCAGATGGAACAATTGATGGAACAGGGGTAATTATTGGAGATAGCAAGGCAGATTTTCGTAATAAGGAAGGGTTTATTTTAGAAGGTCCAGAGTACTTAACCATTTTTGATGGAGAGACAGGAAGGGCCCTTGCTACAACTGATTATGATCCACCAAGGGGAAATGGTTCTGATTGGGGTGATAACAAAGGGAATCGGGTTGATCGTTTTTTAGCCTGTGTAGCTTATCTTGATGGTGAAAGACCAAGTCTGGTTATGTGCCGAGGCTACTATACTCGAGCTGTGTTAGTTGCTTATAATTGGCGTGAAGAAAATCTCCAGAAAGTATGGAAATTTGATAGTCTTGACCCTGGAAACGAGGAATATGCAGGTCAGGGAAACCATAGTGTAAGTGTTGCAGACGTAGATAATGATGGGAAAGATGAAATCATCTATGGATCTGCTGTTATTGATCATGATGGAAGTGGACTTTATACAACAAAATTAGGTCATGGGGATGCAATACATGTGGGTAAATTGAATCCAAATAGACCAGGTCTTGAAGTTTTTCAAGTACATGAAGTTCCTTCTGAAAATGGCACCGAGATCCATGATGCTGGTACTGGTGAAGTTTTATGGGGAATGTCATCAATTGAGGATGTAGGGAGGGGAATGGCAGCTGATATTGATCCCCGTTTTGAAGGAGCAGAACTTTGGTCTTCAACTCATTGGAAAACAGGTGGAGAAGGCTTATATAGTAGTACAGGAGAGAAAATTACCGATAAAACGCCACAATCATTTAATTTTGCTATCTGGTGGGATGGAGATCTACTGCGAGAATTACTAGATCATGACTTTGATGAGGAAACAGGTATCGGTGTCGGTAAAATTGATAAATGGGACTATGAAAAGGGCCAGCTAATCAATTTACTAACAGCAAATGGTACTCGTTCAAATAATGGTACAAAGGGTAATCCATGTTTACAAGCAGATTTATTTGGCGATTGGAGAGAAGAAGTCATTTGGCGAACTGAGGATAGCCATGAACTACGTATTTATACAACGGTAGAGCTATCTGAACATCGTATACATACTCTCATGCATGATCCAATGTACCGTTTAGGAGTAGCGTGGCAAAATACCGCATACAATCAGCCACCCCATCCGAGCTTCTATTTAGGTCATGGAATGGAAAATCCTCCTATTCAAAATATTTATAAAACGAAGCCTGAAAAAAAAGTTCATTTTTAAAAAATTGATAGATCATCATATAAGGGGAGTAGTTAAAATGAACAAAAAATTATACCATGGTGCTGCCTATTATCCTGAATTATGGGATGAAGAAACCATTGAACAAGATATTTATTATATGAAACAAACTGGGATTAATGTAGTAAGAATGGGTGAATTTGCTTGGTCAACAATGGAAACGACTGAAGGAAATATTGATATGAGTTTCTTTATCAACATGATAAATAAATTATATGATCAAGGGATTGAAACGATATTTTGTACGCCAACACCTACGCCACCAATCTGGTATTCATATGGACATCCGGAACGAATGTACGTTGATCGTGAAGGGTCTACTATGGTACATGGTTCCAGACAACATGCTTGTACAAATAATCAGGTTTTTAGAGAAAAGGCTGAAAAAATAACGAGACAAATTGCTAAAAATCTAGGTGTGCTAAACGGTGTAATTGGCTGGCAAATAGATAATGAATTTAAATGTCATGTTAGCGAATGTATGTGTGAAACCTGTAAAAGCTTGTGGCATGAATGGCTTGAAAATAAGTACGAAACAATTGAAACGTTAAATGATGCTTGGGGCACAAAAATTTGGAGCGAATATTACCATGATTTTAACCAGGTTCCACAACCTGGACCTGTACCGTTTTTGCATAATTCATCATTAAGTACAATGTATCAGCAGTTTTCAATGGAAAAAATAGCGGAATTTTCTGATGAACAAGCAGAGATCATTCGAAAATATTCGGATGCCCCTATTACACATAACAGTAGTATTGCTTTTAGCGTTGATAACGAAAGATTGTTCAAAAATTTAGATTTTGCTTCTTTTGATTCATATGCTTCGATTGAAAATGCTCATGCTTACTTAATCAACTGTGATTTGTGGAGGAATTTTAAAAAAGGAAAAGATTTTTGGGTGATGGAAACGAGCACTTCATACGCAGCTGCTTTAACTAGTTCTGCTCCCCCACATCCAAATGGTTATGTAAAAGCTGAGGCAGTTGCGGCGTATGCGTTAGGTGCAGAAGGATTTTGTTACTGGCTCTTTAGGCAGCAAAAATCAGGTTGCGAGCAGCCACATAGTTCAGTAATAAGTGCATGGGGTAAACCAACGATAGGCTACGAAAGTGTACTAGAGGTTGAACAAATGAGGAAAGAAATAGAGCCGTTTATTCTAAATACCAGACCTGTTCAAGCTGAGGTAGCGATCACCTATTCTGATCAAGCAAAAGCCTTTTTAACAACGGAGTCTCATCAAAACCTAAATCATCGTAGTTTGATTACAAGTTACTATCAACGAATTTTATCTATGGGGATTCATCGGGATGTCCTACCGGAATCAGCCAGTCTGGAAGGATATAAAGTTTTACTAACACCATTTATTCATTACCTTTCAGATACTTATCTATCAAAGGCGGAAGAATTCGTTAAAGCTGGAGGTACTTGGATTGTTGGTCCATTAACTGGTGGACGGACTAAAGATCATACAATCCATACGGATCGAGCATTAGGTGAGCTCGAGAAAATTGCAGGGGTTGAGGTTCTATTTACCTGTCCTTTGGATCAAAGTGGCACATCTGGTCAGGCATTTGATGTTACAGCACCTCTAGGTATGTGGAGTTCTATTTTTGAATACAACGAAGAGAATGCTGTTGGTTTAATAACGTCAGGAATATCCAAAGGGAAATCATTTATTACTGAACATAAGCTTGGCAAAGGGAAAATTGTTATGCTTGGATCTATGCCAATGGAACATGAAGGTGATCTCATGTTGAGGAATATGGTCCAACATTATACAAATGAGGCGAATATTGAACATCAAACAGATGTATCTTTTGGTACAATCGTTGCTCCTAGAATGGGTGAAGAGTATACCGTTTGGTTTATTATCAATATGGATGGAAATGGTGGAAATGTGACAATTCCAATTGAGGGTGTGGATCTGATAAACAGTCAAGTAGTAAGCCCTGGGAAAATTGAGGTTGGACCATTTGAATATAAAATGATCCGTTTTCCAAAAGAGATTTTATCGAAACAGGGAAAAGAGGTTGAAAGCGATGGTAAAGGGAAAGAAGTGGCATTCGGAACAAAGAGTTTTTAAGGACCCACTGTCCGGGGCAACAATCACACAACTTACAGATTATTTTGCACATAGCTACCATCTTTATTTCACAAATAATGCCTGGTACGATAATCAATCAAAATTACTAATTGGATCTGACCGTGGAAATAGCACTAATTTATACAGTGTTGATTTAGTCACAGGTGAAATGACACAACTGACAGATTATGAAAGGCATTGTACAAAGGGTATCCAAGGAACTTTTATAAACCCTAAAAAGAGTGAAGCTTACTTTACGCTGGGTAAATCTATTATTGCACTAAACCTAGAAACATATGAAGAATCCGTTCTATTTGAGATTCAAGAAGGCTATAACTTTAGTAATTTGAGTTGTACAGCAAACGGACAGCATCTTTGCTTCGGTCTGACTGAAGATTTATCCACCTCTATTTCAAGCAATCTTTCAGGGGGATATGTCGGATTTGAAGAAATGGAAGCAGCACGACCACATTGTCAAATTTGTCTGCTGACGATTGAATCAAGGAAAGTGAGTGTGATCCATGAAGATAAGCGCTGGATTGGTCATGTCAATGCTTCTCCTACTCAATCCAATTTACTTACATTTTGTCACGAAGGGCCGTGGGAAAAGGTTGATCATCGTATTTGGGTGTTAGATATTAATACCGGTGAGAAATGGAAGATAGCAGAAGGAGAAACAAATGAATATGCAGGTCATGAATATTGGCATGAGGATGGACTAAGAATTGGCTACCATGGATTCACTGAATCATTAGCGAGAAAGGATGGGAAGTTTCTAGGTTCTGTTAAATTTGATAATACCGATCGTGAAGTATTTAACTTTCCATATCAAAATATGCATATTCATTCAAAAGATACAGAATTGATAATTGGAGATGGACAACAAACAACAGCCTATCATGGCGAATATTTTCAAGACTGCTTATTTTTATGGAAAAAAAATAACCATTCAATGGAAGGACCAAGAATCCTCTGTAAACATCGTGGGAGTTTTCATATCCAACAAGTTCATGTACATCCTTGTTTTAGCCCTGATCGAAATAAGATATTATTTACAAGTGATATGAATGGATATGGAAATGTATATTTAGTCGATGTGCCTGAATATGACAGCTTACCTATGTTGGAAAGTGGTAAATTAATTAATACTAGGAATTAATAGGTGAACTCTCACCTCATATAGCAAAATCTTAGTGGATTTCAATAGTAAGCATAAATAAATATATGTAAAAAAACCTGAGTCTTTTCCAATAGAAGACCCTCAGGTTTTTTACATGTATGAAACGGAATATAAACATCAAGATATTCTAGCAAATGCAAAAACGTACAGAATTGCAAAAAAGTATTAACCATCAGGCCAAACTATAATAGCGATTATATGTAACAACTCAAAATTATTTAATTGAATGAAAGATTATTTTAGAAAATAATCAAGGTAGTTTAAAGAATTTAAATTACCTTGGAGGGAAGTGTCATTATTGAAAGTTACATGGCTTAAAAATAGTCCAAAGAGTTCTAGTGGAGTTGCATGGGGTACACCTTGGGAAAAGGGAATCTTGAAAAGAAATGACCCAATCTGTCTTAAAGATGATAACGGACAAACAACTTCTTTACAAAGCTGGCCAATGGCATTTTGGCCAGACGGGAGTGTGAAATGGACTGGGCAATGTGCTGTATTTCAATCTAAGGAACAGTCCTATGAATTATCAATTGGAGAAAATCCAACCCCAGAAATGACTCTTCATGTCATAGAAGGAGAAGACCAGATTAAAGTTGATACTGGAGAAGTAGAATTTACAATTAATAAAAAGGGTTCAACAATTATTGATAAAATAGTAAATGGATCTAAAATTGTTGGAAGCTCAGGGAAATTAATCTCGATTCAAGAAGTAAGAAGTGAAAAATCAGGGATTAACTATAAACAGGAAGTTCCGTTAGAAAGTAAGATTAATAATGTGGAGATTGAACAATCAGGTTCAATAAGATGCGTATTAAAAATAGAGGGAATTCATGAAGCCATCACAAGTGAGCAAAACTACTCTTGGATGCCATTTCAATTACGTTTATATTTTTATGCAGGAATTGCTTCTGTTAAAATGATTCATACGTTTTTCTATGATGGTGATCCACAAACAGACTTCATTAAAGGTATAGGTATTGAACTTTCTACTTCTTTGAAGGGAGAAGATTGGAATCGAAATATCAGATTTGCTGGTGATGAAGGAATTTACTCAGAACCAGCCCAGCTACTCTTAACCAGGAGGCACCGATATGCTGATGGATTATATGAAAAACAAATAAAAGGAGAAACATTGTCACTATCTCATACAGAAAATGAAGCATTACTCAATCATGTTGAGCAGAATGCGAGTTGGAATGACTTCAAACTAACACAAGATTCAGCTGATCATTACCGAATAATGAAGCGGACGGACGATGATTGCTCATGGGTAGAATCTACTCATGGTACTAGAGCCAAGGGCCTTGCCTATGTAGGTGGTGAAACTGGCGGAATAGGGATTGGGATTAAGAACTTTTGGCAGAAGTTCCCTTCATCCTTAGAAGTATCAGGCTTAGGAAGACCTATGACAAAAATTAGAGCATGGTTTTGGTCTCCGGACTATGAAGCTATGGATTTAAGACACTATAACAAGGAAACTCATGTTGTTAGTGCTTATGAAGGATTTGATGAAATGCGTGCAACCCCCGTTGGCATAGCAAATACAAGTGAGGTGTATATGCAGTTCTACGATGGAGCCCCATCACATGAAGATTTGATAATAAAAGCGGATGAGTGGCAGTCATCATTACTTTTGGTATGTAATCCAGAGTACTATTATCAAACAAAAGCTTTGGGAATATGGAGTTTGCCAGATACTAGTAATCCTCTAAAAGCGATGATTGAAAAACAATTAGATGAAGCAATCAACTTTTATAAAAATGAAATTGAACAACGGAGATGGTACGGATACTGGAATTATGGAGATGTTATGCATACATATGATTCTGTTCGACATCAATGGAGATACGATTTAGGTGGTTTTGCGTGGCAGAATACAGAATTAGTTCCAAATATCTGGCTTTGGTATGCATTTTTACGATCGGGGCGTAATGATATTTTTAAAATCGCAGAGGCAATGACTCGTCATACAAGTGAAGTAGATTGCTATCACTTTGGTGAATATGCAGGCTTAGGTTCGAGGCATAATGTGTCACATTGGGGATGCGGATGTAAGGAAGCACGAGTAAGTATGGCAGGACTCCATAAGTTTTATTACTTTTTAACAACAGATGAAAGAACAAAGGAGATATTATCAGAAGTTCGGGATGCTGATCAGGCTCTTTTAAATTTAGACCCGATGAGAGAATTCTATCCGAATGTACAAGATAAAACTCACGCTCGTGTTGGTCCAGACTGGGCAGCATTTTGTTCGAATTGGCTATCAGAATGGGAAAGAACAGGCAATCTAAAGTATCGAGATAAAATTGTAACCGGAATTGACATTCTAAAAAAACTACCATTACGGTTATTGTCAGGTCCTACATTTGAATATGACCCCACAACTAGTAAGCTAATCCATATGGGAGATGGTAATGAAGGTGGATACCACATGGTTATTGCATTTGGTGGACCCCAAAGCTGGATGGAGATAGCACAGTTACTTGAAGATGATGAATGGGAAGATATGTTGATTGAATTTGGAGAATTTTATTGTCTATCAAATGAAGAGAAGCGGAAACGAAGCTCTGGTGTTCTACATGATAGATTGTTTAGTCTCCCGATGTTGGCAGCAGGGATGGTAGCTTATGCAGCCGCAAAGAAAAAGGATGCAACATTAGCAAAAACAGCTTGGAGGTTACTATTAAATAATGAGATTAGTCAAATGCAGTTGCCGATGGAAGCGAAGACAATTAAAACTTGGAAAACACTGAAGGAAATTCCAGAGATAACAACCAATACAACCTCACAATGGTGCCTAAACACAATAATAGCTTTAGATCTCATAGGAGAGTTTTTGACCACTGGTGATATTCAAGAGATACTTCCTAAATAGTTGTTACTCAAAGAATTGATAACATATAAATAGAAGCTATTAAAAAAGAAAACGAAAAAGTTATCAGTCAAATGAGATGACGATAAGCTAAATATGTGTAGCACTAACTAATTTCATAAGAAGGATACTTTTAAAAGTTTGATGCTCTAACTAGTAAATTGAGGCGATTTCCGTGGGGTATCAAAGTAATTTAACGAAAAAAGCACGAAGGTAGGCTGAATTCGTAAAACCTCATTTATTATTTTTTTAGGAACAGTCTACAAAAAAGTGATATAGTGACAAGAAAGTCGTAAATAGGATAAAAAAGGTAGATTCAGTAAGGGATTAGGGTAATCGCAAAAAAATGTAATTGTCAGAAAATTAGACGCAGACTATTGTAAAGGTAGATATCATACTATCATGCTATTAAAATCGATTGCCAAGGTATGAATAGAGAATTAGTATGACGTGATAGATTGATATACTTAAGGAAATCAATAAACAATAGGGGGTATTTAAATGAGAAAGGGTAGAAACGTTTTAAATAGAAAGATTTTATTACCAATGTTATCGACTATTTTAATTTCATCTTCATTAGTAGCTTGTAGTAATTCAGAAAAGACAAGTAACGAAGGTGAAAAAGGAGATTCGAAAAATTCAATTACGATTATGACAACTGCATACTCTCCTGAACCACCAAGTAAAGATAGTCCAGTACTTAAGGAACTAGAAAAATTCACCGATACAGATATAAAAGTCAATTGGGTATTGGATAGTGCTTACCAAGACAAGTTAAACATTACTTTAGCTTCCGGTGATCTTCCACACATCATGATGATGCCTGCAAAAATTCCTAGTTTTATAAGTGCAGTTAATGACGGTGCTTTTTGGGAGATTGGCCCATATTTGAAGGATTACCCTAATCTAAGTCAAGCAAATGAAATTACGCTAAATAATAGTTCAATTGGCGGAAAAATTTATGGAATATATCGTGCACGTCCACTAGGAAGAAATGGTGTAACGATTAGAAAAGATTGGTTAAAGAATGTCGGGTTAGAAACTCCTAAGACAATAGATGATTTCTATAATGTATTGAAAGCGTTCACAACCGATGACCCAGATGGGGATGGCAAGGATGACACATATGGAATGGTTATATCCAAGCATGCTGGACCATGGGATATTATGCAAACATGGTTTGGAGCACCGAATAAATGGGGTGAAGACGCTAATGGAGACTTACAACCTGATTTTACTACTGACGAATATATGGAAGCCTTAAAATTCTTTAAAAAGTTATTTGACGAAGGATTAATAAATGAGGATTTTGCTGTAATGGATCCGCTTAAGTGGGGGGATCCACTTATAAATAATGAAGCTGGTGTTATTGTCGATGTAGTTGATCGCGCTCATCGTGCAGAAGAAGATTTGTTGCTTGAAAACCCTGACTTAAAAGAACCAATTGATGTATTTGGTGCAGTTGAAGGCTCAAAAGGTCTATATAATTTGCCAACATCAGGTTACTCAGGTATGTTGGCAATTCCGAAATCTAGCGTTAAAACGGAAGAAGATTTAAAAAGAGTTTTAGAGTTCATTGACAAATTAAGTGAAGAAAAGGCACAAGTATTATCCTTTAATGGTATAGAAGGTCGCCATTACGAATTAACAGACGGTAAGCTTGAAGTCCTCACTGACAATAACGAAGCATTAATTAACGAATTTACAGATTTAAATCAATTCCAAACGGGGATACCTGCAGATCTTAGATTAAAACCAGAGCAAACTCCTGTCATACAAAAAGAGGAAGAAGTTAAACTTGAAAATGAAGAAATTGTTGTTCCAAACCCAGCGGAAGCATTAATTTCCGACGTTTATGCACAAAAAGGGCAACAATTAGATAACATTATAAATGATGCTAGAATTAAGTTTATAGTAGGTCAAATTGATGAAGCTGGATTTAAAGAGGCAATAGAGCTATGGAAAACAACTGGTGGAGACGATTATACGAAAGAAATTAATAAATTATACCAAGAAGCGAAATAAGTAGTTAGTACCATAACCAGGCGGTAATACGCCGTCTGGTATAACAGTAACGAAAAAATCGTACTCCATAGAAAGGAAGGGAGAGACAGTGGCATTTCTTAAAACACCAAATGTGAAATCGGAATATAGTCAAACACCCCCTTTACCAAAAATAGTATCGAATACGACTCGGATGCAGCGTTTCAAACGGGATAGATGGTTATATTTTTTACTGATTCCAGGATTGTTATATTTCCTGATCTTTAAATATGCTCCGATGTGGGGTATTGTAATTGCTTTTCAGGATTATTCTCCATTTAAAGGAGTGCTTAATAGTGAATGGGTAGGATTTGAAAATTTTACTGACTTTTTCAAAAACCCAGATTTCTTTAGATTACTGAGAAATACATTCATTTTAGCGGTATTAGATTTAGTATTCTTTTTTCCAGCACCAATTATCTTAAGTCTCCTATTAAATGAATTAAGAATCAATTCGTATAAACGAACTGTGCAAACCTTTATTTATGTTCCTCATTTTATGTCATGGGTTATTATCGCTAGTATTACATATATCTTTTTCACGACTAGTGGCGGGGTTGTCAATGAAATTGTTTCCTTTTTCTATGGGAAGGAAATTAACTTTTTATCTTCACCAGATTGGTTCCGCCCATTAATTATGGGACAAATCATGTGGAAAGAAACCGGTTGGGGAACAGTCATCTTTTTAGCTGCTTTAGCAACAGTTGATCAAGAACAATATGAGGCAGCGATTGTTGATGGTGCAGGGAGATTTCGGAGATTATGGCATGTTACCCTTCCAGCGGTTAGAAGCACAATTATCGTGTTATTAATTTTAAGATTAGGGAATTTCCTAGATACTGGTTTTCAACAAATCTTCTTAATGTCAAATTCTTTAAACCGTAGTGTTGCTGATGTATTTGATACGTATGTATACTTTGTTGGGATAACCCAAGGAGCTTATAGTTATAGTACAGCAGTTGGGGTATTTAAATCGATTGTTGGAATCATTCTTGTTTTAGGTGCCAATAAATTAGCGAAGAAAGTGGGGCAGGAAGGGATCTTCTAATCCTAAATTGTAGGAAAGGATTTCTCCCCTATCTAAATGAAAATGCGTAGAGCTTATCTAGAAGTGGGTTTCACATGGTTTTGAATAATAGAGGAGGTGTTTTTAATGGCAATGCCTAAAATGCACAATACTCCAGCGGGTAGAGTATTTGATGTTTTTAATTTTATCTTTTTAGGGATGATCGCCTTATTAATGATTTGTCCATTTTTATATGTCATAGCAGGATCTTTCGCAACAGAAGCTGAACTAACACGACGAAGCTTTTTTATCTTTCCTGAAACGTTTTCTCTAGAATCCTATAAATATATTTTTTCGACCGGTACTTTTACAAGAAGTATATTGGTTTCGATTGGTATAACATTTGTAGGTACAATCATTTGTCTTTTATTTACTTTTACAATGGCATATCCCCTTTCAAGAAAACACTTGATGGGGAGAAATGTAATTATGAATTTGATCGTATTTTCAATGTTATTTAGTGGTGGAATGATTCCAACCTACTTAGTAATAAAGTCTTTAGGATTATTGGATTCATACTGGGCTTTGATTTTACCAATTGCGATTAATCCTTTTAATCTTATTATCGTAAAGACATTCTTTCAAAATATCCCATTAGAATTAGAGGAATCAGCAAAAATTGATGGATGTACAGAGTTCGGAATTTTTTGGAGAATTATGCTACCGCTGTCAAAACCCGTATTAGCAACATTTGCACTCTTCTATGCAGTAGCCATTTGGAATGATTTCTTTAGTGCTTTGTTATATATTAATGACAATACGAAATGGCCAGTTCAGGTATTGCTTCAACAAATTATCCTACTCTCCCAATCAATGTTATCTGACTCCGGATCAATGAGTGGTGAGTATATTGAACCACCTGAGCAATCATTGAAACTTGCAGTGGTTGTTGTAGCTACATTACCAATCTTAATTGTTTATCCTTTTCTCCAGAAGCATTTTGCAAAAGGTATGTTATTAGGGTCTGTCAAAGGTTGATGGAAATAGAAGGACTATTTAATGTATGAGAAGAATTACTTGTACATTAAATGGGACCTTTTATTTTTTTTGAAGATTAGTTGTTTTAGCTGATCATCTTCTTTTTTAATATAGAATATGACATAATAAATATATGAATTTTAAATATTTAAGCTAATATGTCTATTTGTATTTTTATATTTTATACAAGGAGTGATTTTATTGGGGTAATCAAACTTAGTAGTAAACTATTAAAAAAAATCAATGGGAGTGGAAGTTACTATCGGAAAAACTTCATCCTTATTTTATTTATTGCTAGTATACCAGGTTTAATAACAGGTATCTTGATCAATTGGTTCGCTGTTGGTGCTGTTGAAGATGAACTCCGCGCATTACATAAAAGTCAAATTGACCAGAGGGCCAAGAATATTGATGAACAGTTTAAATATATCGAATATTCGGCAACCCGTTGGTCAATAGAGCCAAGATTTGGTGACTCGTTAAAGAATATTGACTTTGTGGAGGAATTTACTGAAACATATGATATTACGAAAACACTCCTGCGATTAGAAGGCACTCATCCTCTTATAAAAGAAGTAGAGCTATATTTAGATGTAGAAAAACCTTTATTGTTTACGAGCGAGTATAATACTTTAAATGAAAAAGAAAATCTGTTATATGAAGAGTTATTAGTAGGAAAGAACATTCATTGGGGATCTAAACCTGGTGTAAACAAAAAGATTCCGACGTTAGCTCTAATGCACAATATACCGGCGGGTAGTAAGCACCCTTTCGGTACGATCATTATCTCTATAAATCGTGAAAAGGCTCTGGAGCTTTTGAAAACGCTAACGCCATATGGTAAGGGTAGTACGTTTATTTTAAATGATGCAAATGAAGTCATTTTATCAGCTAATAATACAAAGGATGATTCTTTTGAAAACGCTTTAAAAACGAAGTTGACGAATTATGATAAGTCAGAAGACTCATTCCAATTTAAATATAAAGATAAGATTTATTCAATCTCCGTTGGGAAATTGACAAGAGCAGATTCTAATTGGACCTATGTATCTGCAGCACCAATGTCATCGATAACGGCGCCATTAGTTATTGTCTCAAGAATTATATTATTGATTAGTGCAGCTGCCTTTTTCCTAGCTTTTATCATGTCTTGGATTGCTTCTAATAGAATATATTCACCAATAAATCGATTAATGGGTAAGCTAATGACTGATACAACTGGCAAAACACTACAAACAGAGAAAGATGAATTTTTACTTTTTGAACAGCAATGGGAAGAGTTATCACAGAGAAGTCATCTTCTGCAAAGTAGACTCTCGGAGCAGGTTACAGAGATTAAGAACAGTTTTGTTTTTCAACTTGTTCAAGGCAATTTCTCTCATTATAAAGAGGAAGATTTGGAGAGGAGGATGCTGAGCTATGGATGGGTGATCGAGAAGCAAAATTTTATAGCTTTAGATGTCCAGCTTTCAGGTTCTTATGATTCTGAGGATGATTTTTCAAATAAGGATGAAAGCTTAGTTACCTTTTTAGCAGCCAATATAATGGAAGAATTGGCGGAAGAAATGTTCCAACAATTTAATGTCATTAAATTCTCCGATTTGTCAGTAGGCATGTTGATCGTTTATCCCACAGAACAGCTTATTAAAGAAGATGTCCTTAAATTTGCAAATAAAGTAACAGAAGCAGCCAATCAAATTATTAAAATGAGAGTAACTGTTACGTTAAGTGAGTCGACCAATACAATTAAGAAAATTAATTACCTATTTGAAGAAATAGATAAATGGAAACGACTTCGATTATTTGAAAATAAAAATCAAACAATAGATTTAGAAGAGCTAGAACGATTTAATGATATGAATACCTTTCATTATCCTTTTACAATTGAAAAAGAGATTCTACAATCGATCCGAATGGGACGTATTCATGAAGTTGAAGGACTAATAAATCAATTCTTAAGATTAATTATCGAAAATGGTATTAACGAAGTCAATATTCAACATGGTGTAAGACAGTTATATAGTAGTATTCAACATGAAATATTATATTCAGGAATTCATCCTCATGATCTTTTCAAGGGAAAGGATATGTATGAAGAGCTGGCTCAAATTCATACGATAAAAAGATTCACCAATTGGTTTATAAAGGAAGTCATTTTACCTTTTAATAAACGACTTGAAGGACGACAAAATATTGAACTAAAAAGAGTAATAGAAAAAGTGATAGAAATGATTGAAGAAAATTATATGAATGATATTTCATTAGAAAGTTGTGCGGATGAAGTAGGAACGAACCCATATTCACTTAGCAAAGCGTTCAAACAGATTGCTGGAATTAATTTTATTGATTACTTAACTGAGCATAGAATTGCTAAAGCTAAGGGATTACTCCTTCATTCTACGATGAAAATTAATGATATAGCTGAAAGTGTTGGCTATCGTCATAGTTATTTTAATCGGATTTTCAAGAAGCAAATGGGATTGCCGCCAAGCCAATATCGGAAGTTAAATCAAGAGAAGGAATCAGTGCACTTTGAAAAGGATGGGTGAGTTAGTCCATCTTTTTCGTTTTTAGATACATTAGCAAGAAAGTACTAATATGTTAATAAAGTGCAAAAAAAAAATATAGAGTATTTCTTTCATTATTTTCTCAGATCAATAAAATATGGTTGATGGTCAGAAAGTTACGATTTATATTAAAAAGAGCTGTTAATTGTTGATATCTTCTACAATTAGCCTAAAACGTTATTAACTGAAAAAATGTTTTAAGAAGAGACTGCATAAATATTCAGTATTGTTGTGATAGGAGGTTTATGAATTGATTAGACAATTTAATAAAGGTAAATGTGTATATGAAAATCCATTATCTTCTAGTAATGACATCTTAGATTGGAGATTAGAAGGAGAGGCGAATATACTATTCGAAGACAGTTGTTTACAACTAGAAAATAAATTAGATGCGGATCTTTTCGGAGATGATGCTCATTGGGTATTTTGGTGTCCAGTTACTTTTAGCGACAAAATAGTAATCGAATGGGATTTTTATCCAATTAGAGAGCCGGGTCTTTGCATGTTATTTTTTGCTGCGACAGGAAAAGAGGGTGAAGATTTATTTGATCCAAGGCTACCAGAAAGAACTGGTAAGTACCCTGAGTATCATTCTGGTGCAATCAATGCCTTGCACTTATCATATTTTAGACATAAACATGCTGATGAACGTTCCTTTAGAACATGTAACCTTAGAAAAAGCTATGGTTTCCATTTAGCAGCAGTAGGAGCAGATCCTTTACCACCTGTCGAAGATGCCCTCCCTCCATATAAAATGAGTTTAGTTAAATATGAAGGGATAGTACAATTTTCTATCAATCAACTACCAGTACTTAATTGGGAAGATACCGGACAAGAATATGGTGGAATTATTCAAGGCGGTAAGCTAGGATTCCGGCAAATGGCACCTATGAAGGCAGCCTATTCAAATTTAAAAGTTTATGAGGCGAATTTATCATAGCTTCGAGTGATAAGTAGAAATGAAATCGTTTACAGGGAGTGAAGGAAATGCCGAAAGTCGTATTAACATTTCCCAATGGGAAACACAAAGTATTAACAATGAGTTATGATGATGGGAAAATAGCCGATCGGAAATTAATCGAGATATTTAATCAATATGGTATTAAAGGGACGTTTCACATTAATTCAGGTTTATTAGGAAGTGGAGATCGGGTACCAAAAGAGGAAATAAAAGAACTATATCAAGGTCATGAGGTGGCTACACACACGTGTACTCACCCCACAATTGCACGATCTCCAAAGGAGCAAATTATTGAAGAAGTGATTGAAGACCGAAAAGAGTTGGAACGTATTGTTGACTATACAGTCAGAGGATTATCCTATCCAAATGGTTCATATAACCAACTTATTAAAGAGATGTTGCCGTTTTTAGGAATAGAATATGGACGGACAGTTAAGTCTACAGGGAATTTTTCAATTCCAGATAATTTTTTAGAGTGGCAGCCGACATGCCACCATAATAAACGATTATTAGAGTTAGCAGAAGATTTCATTCGTCTACATAAAAAACAGTATCTATATATGATGTATGTTTGGGGACATAGTTACGAATTTGATCATGATCAAAATTGGAATCTAATCGAACAATTTTGCGAACGAGTAGGAAAACATGAAGATATTTGGTATGCAACAAATATTGAAATTGTCGATTATATAAAAGCGTTTCAAAATCTTCAGTTTTCAGCAGATAGTTATTTTGTTTATAATCCTTCTGCGATGCCTATTTGGTTAAGTGTTAATGAACAAATAGTGAAAGTCGAGGGAGGAAAACAAACGAACTTGCAAAAAAAGTAAACTCTTAAGTATAGCTTTAGTTCGGGGGGAAAGAGCATGCCAATGAATGGCTTTGTTGGTGGTTTCTATAAAGTTTCTGAGATTATTATGAGACTAGCTTATGTTAATTTTTTATGGATTATTTTTACTCTACTAGGACTTGTTGTATTCGGCTTTTTTCCAGCAAGCACAGCCCTGCTCACTGTTTGCCGGAAATGGATAATAGGTGAAATGGATCTACCAGTCTTTCAAACATTTTTTACAGCATATAAAAAGGAATTTATGAAAAGTAATGTAATTGGCATTGTATTCCTACTAATCGGGTATATTATATACATTGATTTATCGATTATTAGAGAAGCACACGGACTTATAAGGGTGATCTATTTTCCAGTTTTACTGATTTTTATTGGATATCTATTAACGGGGTTCTATTTATTTCCGATAATCGTACATTATGATACTAAGATATTTCAGGCAATTAGAAATTCGTTTATGATGATGATGATGTATCCACTATCTACAATTATGATGGTTTTTGGAACAATGGCAATCTACTTTCTAATGACAACTATTCCTGGATTAATTCCACTTTTTGCTGGAAGTGCTTTTGCATTTGTTATTATGTGGTCTGCGCTTTTAGCCTTTTCTAAAATTGAAAAAAGACAAAGTGAAGATTTTCAGCAAAATGAAAATTCAACTACTTAGTATTCATAAATGTTAAAAAAGCTTCTTTATAAAAAAATGATAGAAGGCAACTCATAAACAGGCGGATTTTGCATATCGTTAACAGGGTATGGGAAAAACGACTTTTACAGGTTGCTTTTTTATTGCGATAAATGTGAAGACCTCATCCAAAAGTAGTAGATCGTTCATCAATAAGAAGGAGGTACTTTCCGACTAATGATTTGAATCTTTATAAAATTAAAAAAACATCTGGAAATTTATTTCGATTCCCGATATATTTATTAGTATTCAATTATATAGTCTATAATTGGAAAAATGAGTGAATCGTCTTTTGACGGGAGGGGTAAATGTGGAGACATTTAAAAAACTGAAATCCTTTTATTGGCCATATAAAAAATATTTCTTATGGTCTGTGTTTTTTGTTATCTTTATAACGGCCATTACTGTGGTTTATCCAATTGTTTTGCAAGTAACAATTGATGAGGTGGTTTTAAAGGAACAGTATGAGTATATACCATGGATTGTCATTGGATTTTTATCCTTAATGGCTGTAAAAGGGGCATCAGCATATTTTCATCTGTACCTAGGGGATATGTTTGGAATTCAGTCAGTTTATCGATTACGCAATGAATTATATGCAAAATTACAGCGTTTGCCGTTTATGTATTATGACAATGCAAAAACGGGTGATTTAATGTCAAGACTTACAGCAGATGTAGAAGGATTTCGCTTCTTTTTATCATTTGGATTTTCCGAGCTTGTCAGGTTTTTCTTATTAGTATGTGGGGCATTAACGGTTATGTTTATTTATTCTGTACAATTAACATTTGTAACCATTGCTGCACTACCGTTTTTGGCTATTGCTGTTTACCAATTTGATAAAAGGGTTCACCCAGCCTTTAGAAATATAAGAAAGTCTTTTGGTAAATTGAATACAAATGTACAAGAGAACATTAGTGGAATCCAAACCGTAAAGGCTCTATCCCGAGAAAACTTTGAAATATCGAAATTTAATGATTCAAATAATCATTATAAGGATCATTATTTACAAACTTCACTAGTATGGGCAAGGTATTTTCCGCTAATGGAACTGATCGGCAATATATCTGTTGTCGCTTTATTAGCATATGGAAGCGTTCTCGTCATGCAAGGGAATTTACAAGCAGGTGAGCTTGTCGCCTTTTTTAGTTTAGTGTGGTATTTGATGGGACCGATTATGAACCTTGGTTTTATCATCAATGGATTTTCACAATCGAAAGCTTCGGGGGAACGCTTATTAGAAATTTTAGAAGCCGAAGAGACCATCCGAAATAAAACAGAAACAATGTCTGTACCAACAATAAATGGGCAAGTAACATTCAAAAATGTTAGTCTTCGTTATCAACTAGAAGATGAATTAGCTCTAAATAATGTTTCATTTAATGCTGAGTCAGGTAAAACAATCGGTCTAATTGGAGGAACAGGATCAGGGAAAACTAGTTTAACGCAATTGATGACAAGATTCTATTCTCCAACCACCGGACAGATTTTGATTGATGGCAAAGATATTACAGACTATCCTTTGAAAACATTGCGTTCACATGTAGGAGTCGTGCTGCAAGAATCATTTTTATTCTCGTCGACAATTAAAGCGAATATTTCATATGGAAGACCAGATGCATCGATGGAAACAATCATTGATTCTGCAAAAAGAGCACAAGCACATGAATTTATTTTGGAGCTTCCAAACGGATATGATACGATGCTTGGTGAGCGAGGTATGGGGTTATCAGGTGGTCAAAAGCAAAGAATTGCTATTGCCCGGGCAATTTGTATGAATCCAAGTATTCTAATCTTAGATGATGCAACAAGTGCTGTTGATATGACGACAGAGTTTAATATTCAAAAGGCGTTAAAAGAGGTTATGAAAGGACGAACAACCTTTATTATTGCTCACCGAATTTCATCATTAAAACATGCAGATGAGATTATTGTTCTTGATAATGGTTCAATTGTTGAACGAGGAACACATGAGGAGTTAGTGATGGAGCAAGGTTATTATAAAAGAATTTTTGATATTCAATACAAAGATCAGAAGGCTGTACTTCAGTCATCTGTTGGGTAGGTGAGTGTAATGGATAATACTAAAAAAGATGTACTAAAGGAAAGATTTCAGTATTCCACAGATACAATTATTGAAAAGCCATTCAATTGGAAACAAATGTTAAGGCTGTTTAGCTATATTAAGCCATATTCAAAAAAACTTTTACCGTTAGCATTTCTTGCTGTAATTGTATCAGCTATTGTGAGACTAGTAGCTCCGATTTTAATAGGTGTTTATACTCTAGATCATGCTATTAAAAATAAAGATACGAAACTATTAACAATACTTGTTTTGACAATTGCAGGAATGTACATAGTATCTTATGTTGCTAATACCTTTCGAATTAAGTGGATGAATCAGCTTCGTCAAAATATTATCTATGATATAAGAAAGCATTTATTTACCCATGTACAATCACTTTCACACCGTTTTTTTGATCAACGGTCAGCAGGTTCTATTTTAGTTCGAATTATGAATGATACAAATTCATTACAAGAGTTATTTACAAGTGGGGTTATCAATCTATTAATGGATTTTTTCTTGCTAATAGGTGTTGTTATAATTTTATTTACATTAAGTCCTGAACTTACAATGGCCATTTTGGTTATCGTACCACTCATGTTTTTTATTTCAACAAGTCTGCGGAAAAAAATTCGTCGTGCGTGGCAGACCGTTAGGGCAAAGCAGTCAAAATTAAATTCTCATTTAAATGAGTCGATTCAAGGAATTCGCGTCACACAGTCCTTTACACAAGAAGAAGAAAATATGGAATTTTTTGATGGTGTGAATACTGAAAATTTCCACTCTTGGAGAAACGCTACAAGAAGAAATGCGTTGTTCACACCAATGGTTGAAATAACAAATGCAATTGGTACGGCGATATTAATTTGGTATGGAACGACACTTATTTCCAATGATTCCATTTCTATTGGTACATTTGTTTCGTTTGCTTTTTACTTAGGGATGTTTTGGGAGCCGATTTCAAGACTTGGTCAAGTGTATAATCAGCTATTGATGGGAATGGCATCATCTGAAAGAATTTTCGAAGTAATAGATGAAAAGCCAATCGTCGCTGAATCGTCTAACCCGGTTCACTTAGTGAATATGAGAGGGCAGGTTGATTTTGAAAAGGTGGAGTTTGCATATGATTCATCAAGGAAGGCTCTTAATGAAATTTCCCTTTCAATTGAAGCAGGTCAAACTGTTGCTCTAGTTGGTCATACGGGATCAGGTAAAACAACGATCGCCAATTTAATTAGTCGATTTTATGATGCGACAGGTGGAGCCGTGAAAATTGATGGTGTTAATATTAAAGACCTTTCTATTGAAGAATTGCGAGCGAAAATTAGTGTTGTTCTTCAGGATACCTTTATTTTTTCGGGTACGATCATGGATAATATCCGCTTTGGTCGACCAACTGCAGGAGATGAAGAGGTTATAGAAGCTGCAAAGGCAGTTGGTGCAGACGACTTCATCAAAAATTTGTCAAATGGTTATTTAACTGAGGTTGAAGAAAGAGGAAATATTTTATCGGTCGGCGAGCGCCAGTTAATTTCATTTGCAAGAGCCTTGCTAGCAGATCCAACAATTATTATTTTAGATGAAGCAACTGCAAGCATTGATACAGAAACTGAAGTCAAGATTCAAATCGCTTTAAAAACATTGCTAAAGGGTAGAACAGCTATTATGATAGCTCATAGACTATCAACTATCCGTGAAGCTGATAATATCATTGTCTTGGATCATGGAAATTTAATGGAACAAGGAAATCATCAACAGCTGATGGAACAAAAAGGAATCTATTTTGGACTTGTTAAAGCACAGTTTAATTTACTTGAGGTTGGATAAGAGATGGATTTTTATCCATCTCTTTTGGTTTTTTATTGGACATTTATGTGTGCAGAATATTCATACAATTAACTTGAATAATATTGATCTGGGGTTTATTATTTACTTAAACGATTAAATTGAACGAGGCGATGAAATGGTTACAATGAGGGATATTGCAGAGCGAGCAAATGTTTCAGTTGCTACCGTTTCTTATGTTTTAAATGAAAGCGGAAACATCAGTTGTGGAACAAAAAGGAAAGTATTGGAGATTGTCGAAGAACTAAACTATCGACCCAATCAAATTGCCAAAAGTCTAAAATTGCAAAAGACAAACACAATTGGAGTAATCGTAGAGGATATGACCGTTTTTAATGCCCCGCCAATTATCGACGGTATAAATGAGGGAGCTGATAGGCTTGGTTTTTCTATTCTTTTAACGAACATGAGGTTAAAACAGCGGATAAGTAATAAACCCGAGCATATAGACCAAGTAATTTTAATAACAAAAAAAGTAGTCGATGAACTGGTAAGTAAAAAGGTAGATGGGATCATCTATATTGGTTTGCATCCAAGAGATGTGACAGAAAGTATACCAACAATGGATGTACCTATTTTGTTTACCTATTGTTATACAACCAACGAAAATCAACACTCAATTAACTATGATGATGAAAAAGCTGCTTATGATGCAACAAATTATTTTGTGTCACAAGGTCATCAAAAAATCGCATTAATTAGTGGTCATATAGATTCGATGTCCGCACATTCAAGGTATTCAGGCTATTATAAAGCAATTAAGGAACATAATCTTATCTTTAAACCAGGATATATTAAGACCGGAGATTGGCAGTATGATTCAGGTTATTCCTTAACATTGGAGCTTCTTGATACAAGAGATCTACCGACTGCTATTCTCGCAATGAATGATCAAATGGCAATCGGTGCAATTCGGGCTTGCAAGGACTTAGGTTACAAAGTGCCGACAGATATCTCAATAATGGGCTTTGATAATAGAGAATTTGGTGATTATTACTCACCGAAACTTACGACAATGAGTCTCCCACTAAGGGAGATGGGGTTATTGGCAATTGACAGACTTAATAAATTAATTAGTCGTACTGCTTTAGATAGTCAGAACGAAAAAACAACCTTAATTTGTGACTTAATTGAAAGAAATTCTGTTTGCCCTCCTAAGTAGGCCTGAATTAGGAAAGGGAGGATTTTTCGCCTTTACTTAAACGTTTAACTCATAAAAATAAGCTTAAACAATTTGGGTTAAAAGTATTTTTTCACTGTATTAAACAGCATGTATAGAGGAGGAAATTCAATGGAAATCAAACAAAAGAGTAGATCAAAGACTACTATTACCGATAGCTTTTGGCAACAGCGTTTAGAGGTAATCCGTGACCATGTTATTCCCTATCAATGGGACGCGTTGAATGACCGTCTTCCAGATACTTCACCAAGTCATGCAATTGAGAACTTTCGAATTGCTGCAGGTAAATCACAAGGTGAATTTTTCGGAATGGTGTTTCAAGATAGTGATGTTGCAAAGTGGATAGAGGCAGTTGCATTTAGCTTAGAAAATGAACCAAATGAGGAACTTGAACAAATGATCGATGAGGTTGTGGTGTTATTAGCTAAGGTACAAGATGAAAGCGGATACTTAAATACATATTATCAAGTGAAAGAACCGACCAAACGTTGGACGAATGTACGAGACAATCATGAATTATACTGTGCAGGTCATTTAATAGAGGCTGCAGTTGCTTATTATCATACAACAGGAAAGAAACAATTTTTAGAAATAATGAGTAAATATGCAGATTATATTGATACTGTATTTGGTCGAGAAGAAGGTAAATTAAAAGGGTATCCTGGACATCAAGAAATTGAATTGGCTTTAATAAAATTATTTGATGCAACTGGCAATGAACGTTATTTAAATTTAAGTAAATACTTCATTGATGAGAGAGGAAAACAACCTCATTATTTTGACATTGAAAAGAAGGAACGAGGAGATACAAGCCCATTCTGGTTCAATGATGATTATGCTTATCACCAGGCACATAAACCTGTAAGAGAGCAACAAGAAGCGGTTGGTCATGCTGTGCGTGCTGTCTATATGTATACCGCAATGGCAGACATTGCTTCGAAAACAAATGATCAATCGTTGAAAAAGGCCTGTGAAACTTTATGGGAGAATGTAACACAAAAGCAAATGTATATTACAGCAGGTATTGGTTCGATGGTATATGGCGAAGCATTTTCGTTTGATTATGATCTTCCAAATGATTTGAGTTACACGGAGACATGTGCTTCAATCGGATTAGTCTTCTGGGCAAAACGGATGCTAGAACTGGATGTGGATCGTAAATACGCGGACGTCATGGAAAGAGCGTTATATAATGGAACAATCAGTGGAATGGATTTAGACGGAAAGAAATTCTTTTATGTTAATCCTTTAGAGGTTCATCCCGAAGCCAGTGAAAAGAGGAATGATAAAGGTCATAGTAAACCTGTCCGTCAAAAATGGTTTGGTTGTGCGTGTTGCCCACCTAATATAGCAAGATTAATAGCATCGATTGGACATTATATATACTCACAGAAGGATAAAGAATTGTTTGTTCATTTGTATATGGGTAACGAAACAGATCTTGATATCGATGGTACTAAAGTAGGTATTATTCAACAAACAAACTATCCTTGGAATGGAAAAATAGCTATCAATGTAGCTCCAGAATCTGATTTATCATTTACTCTGGGACTCAGGATACCAGGTTGGTCTAGAGGTGCAACTGTAAAAGTTAATGGAGAAATTATCGATCATCTGCCGTTAATGCAGAATGGATATGTCTACTTGAAACGTATTTGGAGTGAAAATGATCAAATAGAAATCGAACTACAAATGGTAATCGAACGTATACAAGCAAATCCACTTGTTCGAAACAATAACGGGAAAGTTGCTCTTCAACGGGGGCCAATTGTATATTGCTTAGAGGAGGTTGATAATGGTGATAATCTTTCAAGTATTTTCCTACCGAGGAGTGCTAAGTTAACAGCTAATTTTGAATCTGAATTACTTGAAGGAATTGTCGTCATTTCAGGTCTTGGGGAACGAAATACTGTAGCAGGCTGGGAAAATCAATTATATCGTCCTGTAGAAGACCAAACTAAAACGGTAGAAATAAAAGCAATTCCTTATTATGCATGGTGTAACCGTCAATCAGGTGAAATGACTGTTTGGGTGAATGAGAAGAGGTAAGTTATGAAACTAGAATAAAAATACGATAGCAAGGTTATTTCTTGTTCTCGTATTTTTTTTTGTTTATTTATTTGACGATGACTTTAACGATAGGTTTCTAGTTATGGTTTATTGCTATTAGTGATTTCTTGTTTTTTGTATTGGAGTGAAAAGACTTCCAATAATAGTAATAAAATATGAAACTATTTCCTTTATGAATCGTATTAATCTATGAATACATAAAATGGAGGTTATATGATTATGGAACCAACAATAGTGGAACAAGAAACGATTCAATCGAAAAAGCCATCAATATTTGGGATGATTTTCAGTCCGAGTGAGCAGTTTGAAAAAATAAGAGTGAAGCCGGTTATTTGGTTGCCGTTAGTTCTGCTTACAATAATTGCTACAATTATGGGAGTCCTGGTAGTACTCAACACAGATCCTGCAACTGTACCTGGTGTGGAAATGTCAGCAGAAGAATTAGAAATGGTTAAAGTGTTCGGAGTTGTAGTGGGAGTTTTAGGAGGATTAATTGGCACACCGCTTGTCTTTGTGGTAATGGCTGCCATATTATTAGGTGTTTCTAAAATTTTCAAATCGGATGTTACATTTAAAAAAATGTTCTCATTAATTATTTTTATTAGTTTTATTACAGTGATAGGACAAATACTTAATCAACTCATTATTCTAGCTATCAATAGTGATCCAGTGATTACATTGACCAGTTTAAACAGTTTTATTGGAGCTGATGGTGTCTTAGGAGCTGTTTTTAGTGCAATCGAAGTGTTTAATATTTGGTATACTATTTTGTTGGCTATGGGACTTGTTAAAGTAGCAAATCTTTCCAAACCTACAGCGTATACGATCTCAATTATTTATTTTTTAATTGGAATTGCCTTTGCTGCAGCTAGTGGAGCTGCTCAAGGAATGACACAACTATAATGAAAAAAAAGGTCTGGATTTCAATAGGGGTCATTTTACTTATCTTAATTTTAGTAGGTGTTAATGTAACTAGAACATTGAATAAAGAAGATCTAACGGTCAAAACAGGAACTATTGAAGAACGAGAAATAATTGGGAACGTCATGATTCCAGGAACTCTTTCTTTAAGTCAGGAAGACTATGTGTATTTGGATCCTGAAAATGGTGAGGTTTCTGAAGTTCTAGTAAAAGCAGGAGATCAGGTAAAAGAAGGTACTCCAATAGTTCGTTATGAAAACGAACAGCTTCAATTAGAAAAGGAACAAAACGCGCTTTCACTTGAATCATCCTACTTACAAATTAATCAAAAAAAGGATCAAATTGATGAGTTGGATGATAAAGAGGATGAGTTAGCAGAGCAGGTTGGAGAAAAAGAAGCAAAGAAGCAAATTGATTCCGAAAGAGAACAATTAAAACTTGAATTAAAAGTAGCTGACATAGAAGCAAGACAGGTTATTCTCCAAAAAGAAACGTTAAAAAAGAACTTAGAACAATTAGAGGTTAAAAGTGATATAGCAGGAACAGTACTTTCGATCGATGAAGATGCACTCGCAGGCATTTCACAGACCCCAATCATCCATATTGGTAAAGTGGATAATTATGTTGTAAAGGGATTTATTTCCGAATATGATTCATTGAAAATTAATGAAAAACAACCAGTATTACTTAGATCTGATGTCGTTCCTGATGAAGAATGGAAGGGAACTGTGACAAAGGTTAGTCTTTTACCGGTTCAGTCAGAAAATGCAATGGCAACCGAGGATTCTGCTGTCCAATATCCTATTGAAGTATCAATTGATGCTACTGACATCGAGGCAAAACCAGGGTTCAAACTAATCATGGAAATTGAAACAGACAGACGTACAGTCAAATCTATTCCATTAGAATCGGTGAAACAAGATGGTGAAAATTATTATGTGTTTGTTGTTAAAGATGGAAAAGCGATCCGTAAAGAAGTGAAATTGGGGAGCGCAAGTGATGAATTTATGGAGCTTAAATCAGGCTTAGACACAGGAGAAAAGATTATCATCAATCCTCCAGACAGTCTACAGAATAATATGGAAGTGAGTGTGAAATGATCGAACTTACCACGATCACAAAAAGCTATAAAGTTGGGGTAGAGACATTAGATGTCTTAAAAGATATAGATCTTACCATCATTAAAGGAGAATTTGTTGCAATAATGGGTCCTTCTGGGTCTGGTAAATCTACGCTTATGAATGTGATCGGTTGTTTAGATAACCCTAGCTCTGGGATGTATTTATTAGATAATGAGGATATTTCGAAATATAAAGATGAAGAGTTAGCAAAGGTACGAAACTTATCGATTGGGTTTGTATTCCAGCAATTTCAGTTATTACCACGTTTAACAGCATTGAAAAATGTTGAGCTTCCGATGGTATATGCTGGGTTAGGAAAAAAGGAAAGAGAAGAGCGTTCAAAATTAGCTCTTGAGAAAGTAGGATTAGCTGATAGAATGAATCACTTACCGAACGAACTATCAGGTGGTCAAAAACAGCGTGTAGCGATTGCTCGATCAATTGTAAATGAACCTAAAATTATCTTGGCAGATGAACCTACAGGGGCTCTAGATAGTAAAACAAGTGTATCGATCATGGAGCAATTCACACAGTTAAATAAGGAAGGTACCACAGTTATCCTTGTCACACATGAACAAGAAGTAGCAGACTACTCAAATCGAATCATAACGGTTAGGGATGGAAGAATTCTCTCCGATGAAGAGCGGGGGAGATAACGATGAGTTTACTAGAAAATATGAAAATGGCGTTAAGTTCGGTCCTCGCCCATAAACTACGATCAATCCTAACAATGCTTGGAATCATTATTGGTGTAGCAGCAGTTATATTGGTCGTTGCTATTGGTCAGGGTGGGGAACAATTATTAAAAACGTCAATTACCGGTCCTGGCAATACAATTGAGGTTTATTATGAACCAAGTGAGGAAGAATTGTTATCAAATCCAAATGCGTATATGACCGCTGCTTTTAAACAGGAGGATGTCAATGCTTTAAATGAAATACCCGAAGTGAAAAAGGTTGTCGCGTCTTCTACAGAGTATTTTTCAACAAGATTCCGTGAAGAAACTGCTGATACAAGTGTATATGGTGTAAACCAGGCTTATATTGAAGTGAATAATTTAAATGTACAATCTGGTAGGAACCTACTTGAAACTGATTTTATTGGTGGAACAAGAGTGGGTGTCATTAGTAGTGAGTTACAGAAAGAAATGTTTGATTCAGAAGAACCAGTTGGTGAAGTTGTCTGGATACAGGGACAACCAATTGAAATCGTTGGTGTATTAGAAAAACCAACAGGGTTATTTGCTTTTGGAGCAATGGAGGTTTATATACCTTGGAACACGTACCGATCTTCGTTTGGGAAAACGGATTACAACCAAGTTACTCTCCAAGCGACGAACGCAGATACGATGAAAGAGGCAGGGGAAAAAGCTACAAATCTTTTAAACACAGCCCATAACACAGAAGAATCTTATAAAGTGTTAAATATGGAAGAGATGGCAGCAGGGATCGGGCAAATCACAAGGATTATGACCTTAATCATTGGATCGATTGCTGGGATCTCGCTCTTTGTTGGTGGTATAGGTGTCATGAATATTATGCTCGTCTCGGTTACCGAACGAACAAAGGAAATTGGGATAAGAAAGGCACTTGGAGCAACGAAAAGACAAATACTAACTCAGTTTTTAATTGAGTCTATTACTTTAACATTAATTGGTGGAATAATCGGGATTATCTTTGGAGCAATAGCAGCAAATATTGTCTCAATTTTTGCTGGATGGCCACCACTGATCTCGTGGCAGGTAGTCGCAATCGGATTATTATTCTCTATGCTAATTGGAGTCATATTCGGTATGTTGCCAGCTAACAAGGCGGCACGTTTGAACCCAATTGAAGCATTAAGGTATGAATAACATGCAAACTCCTTTCAGGTAATTATCTGAGAGGAGTTTTTTTTTGAGAAAAGGGATAAATAATAGGGCATGGACCTTTTGAATACAAGGAGTTAAGCGCTCTTAAAATGAAAAATTTAGTAAAATAATGAAATATCAATAACTATTGCTAGTGAATCATCTATAGTAAATATTTAAAGGTCTTATGTTCAAAGTTGAGTGATTAGAGAAATAGCTAAGAGATTGGAATCATAGAAAATTAGGTATAAATACGCAAAATCAATCATTAAATGATTATTTATGATTGATTTTGACCGAATTTGAAAGTATAATAAAAACGTAATGAACAATGTATTCGTTTACAAAAATATTTCCAGGTAGTTTGTTGCTTTAAATCTATAAAAATCAATTTTTAAATTAGTTAGGAGGTGTCAATTTCTTGCTAACTCCTGAACGTCATCAAGTTATTTTAGATGTTCTAAAAGTGAAAAAATCTGTTACTATTCATCAACTAGTCGAACTAACAGATTCTTCTGAATCAACAATACGACGTGATTTATCACAATTAGAAAAAGAAAAATACCTTAAAAGATTACATGGAGGAGCTGCTTTACTCCAAGGTAAACTTAGGGAACCCAATATCGTAGAAAAATCAGCCAAAAACCTTCAACAAAAAAAAATAATTGCAAAAGAGGCTGCCATTCTAATTGAAGAAGGAGATTGCATCTACTTAGATGCGGGGACAACGACGCTTCAGATGGTTGAATATCTTCCTGTTGATAAAGAAATTGTTGTGGTGACAAATGGACTTACAATTATTGATCCACTTATGGGAAAAGGAATAAAAACCTACTTAATTGGAGGGTTTTTAAAGCCATCAACAGGGGCAATGATTGGTCAAGGTGCATTAGCAGGTATAGAACAATACCGTTTTGATAAATGTTTTTTAGGGGTGAATGGTATACATCCTGAGTTAGGATACACGACACCAGATCCTGAAGAAGCAGCAATAAAAAGGGCAGCTCTTCAGCTGGCACGAGAAAAATATATATTAGCAGATCATACAAAGTTCGGAGAAATTGCTTTTTCTAAAATTAATGACCTTGCTGAGGCAAAGGTGATTACAGGTGAGATTGAAGAGGACATTTACCAACAATATAAACCATTTCTATGGAGAAAATAATACAACCAATTAATCAATAATTAAATGTATCTCTTATTCCTTAATAATTAATCAAAAATATTAAAGGTCGTGAAACAATGATTTATACCGTTACATTAAATCCATCAGTTGATTACATCGTAGAGGTAAAAGAATTTGAAATAGGTTCATTGAACCGTACAACTGCAGATACAAAATTTCCAGGTGGTAAAGGAATTAATGTATCGCGTGTCATGAAACGTTTAGGTGTTGAATCGAATGCTTTAGGATTTATTGGAGGGTTTACTGGTAAGTTTGTAGAGGATTTTTTACATGATGAAGAGATCAAGACAAGCTTTGTAAAGGTCTTAGATGATACAAGAATTAATATTAAATTAAAGACAGAATTAGAGACTGAGATAAATGGATTAGGACCTTGCATTACTAACAGTCAGGTTGAGGATTTCCTTAAGATTTTTAATGAAATGAACAAGGAAGATATCGTCGTGTTAGCTGGCAGTATACCAGGAACGTTACCTACTTCTATTTATAAAAAAATTATATCTATCTGTGAGAAAAAAGGAATTAAGGTAGTTGCGGATGTTTCAGGTGATGCCTTGAAAGAAGTCGTTTCTCAAAAGCCGTTTCTCATTAAACCAAACCATCACGAACTTGGGGAATTATTCAATGTAGAGATAAATTCAGTTGAAGAGGCGCAAATTTACGCAGAGAAATTGATAGAACAAGGTGTGGAACATGTAATTGTATCGCTTGCCGAAAAGGGAGCGCTGCTGATTACAGCGGACAGTTCTTATGTAGCGAATGTACCAAAAGGAAAAGTGTTAAATTCTGTAGGCGCAGGAGATTCAGTGGTTGGGGGATTCATAAGTGCCCTTTCAAAGGATTATTCAATTGAAGAAGCATTCAAAATTGGTGTGGCTTCTGGTAGTGGGACAGCATTCTCAATGGGCCTATGTACAAAAGAAAAAATAGAAGAGTTATTACCTTATATTCAAGTGAGTAAGGTAAAGGGGGAAGAGTAATGAAGATTACTGAATTACTAACTAATGAAACGATTAAAATGGATCTTCAGTCCACATCAAAAGATGGAGTTATCTCAGAACTGGTAGAAGTTTTAGATACCGCAGGCAAGCTAGTAAATAGAGAAGATTATCAACAGGCAGTATTGGAGCGGGAGAAGCAAAGCACAACAGGAATCGGAGATGGTATCGCGATACCGCATGCTAAGACGAGTGCAGTGAAGGAGCCGGCTATTGTTTTTGGTCGTTCTAAAGCAGGTGTCGATTATCAAGCTTTTGATGGGGAAGCAAGCTACTTATTTTTCATGATAGCAGCAACAGAAGGCGCGAATAACACGCATTTAGAAGCGTTATCAAAGCTTTCTACGATTTTAATGAAACAAGATGTACGAGATCAATTACTAAAAGCCAATTCTAAGAATGAAGTTTTAGCAATTATTGATCATTATGATAAATCAGAAGAAGCAGATGAAGTAACCGCAACAGAATCAACTGGAGGAAAAATAGTAGCTGTTACTGCATGTCCTACAGGTATCGCCCATACGTATATGGCAGCTGATTCTTTAAAAGAAAAGGCTAAAGAGATGAATGTTACAATCAAGGTTGAAACAAATGGATCGGGTGGGACGAAAAATCTATTAACAGCAGCTGAAATTGAGGAAGCCACTGCAATTATTGTTGCAGCAGATAAACAGGTTGAGATGGAACGTTTTAAGGGCAAGCATGTGATAATCGTTCCGGTCGCTGATGGTCTTAAAAAGCCGAAGGAACTAATCGAACGTGCACAAAACCAAGATGCTCCAATTTATAAAGGGAATGGAGAAAATAGAAAAGAAGATCGAACTGGGGAAAAATCAGGATTTTATAAGCATTTAATGAATGGTGTTTCAAACATGCTACCATTCGTGGTAGGTGGAGGTATATTAATTGCACTTTCATTTATGTTTGGTATTCATGCCTCAGACCCGAATCATGAATCTTATAATGCTTTTGCAGATGCATTAAATACCATTGGTGGCGGCAATGCGTTTGGTTTGATGATCCCAGTTTTAGCAGGATTTATTGCGTTAAGTATAGCAGACCGACCTGGATTAGCACCTGGTATGGTTGGTGGATTTATGGCAGCGCAAGGTGGAGCTGGTTTCCTAGGTGGGTTGATTGCAGGGTTTTTAGCAGGATATATCGTTGTTCTTCTGAAAAAATTATTAGCGGGTATGCCTGCTTCTTTGGAAGGAATTAAACCGGTTCTTTTATATCCGGTCTTAAGTATCTTTTCAGTTGGTATGATTATGTTTTTCGTGATAAATAAACCAGTAAGTGCATTAAATGGATTGATTACTGATTTATTAAGTGGTCTAGGTACTGGTAATCTAGTATTACTAGGTTTGTTACTTGGTGGGATGATGGCAATCGATATGGGTGGTCCGATAAATAAAGCCGCTTTTACTTTTGGGATTGCTATGATTGATGGAGGCAATTTTGCACCACATGCTGCAGTTATGGCAGGTGGGATGGTTCCTCCGTTAGGTATTGCTTTAGCAACAACACTCTTCCGTTCAAAATTCACTAAACGAGAGCGTGAAGCAGGTCTTACATGCTATTTAATGGGTGCGTCATTTATTACTGAGGGTGCTATTCCTTTCGCAGCATCTGATCCTGCACGGGTCATCCCTTCAGTTGTTACCGGTTCGGCTGTCGCTGGTGCATTAGCGATGTTTTTTGGAAACGGATTAAGAGCACCACATGGAGGGGCGTTTGTTATTCCATTAGTAGAAGGAAATCCTATGTTGTACTTAGTAGCTATTATCATTGGTGCAGTTGTAACGGCAGTTATGTTAGGATTACTAAAGAAACCTGTAACTGGATAAAAGTATGAAGAAGTTGACTGATGAAGAATTTCACAGTCAGCTTCTTTTCTATGAAAAATAACTACACATTTCGATTAGAAACTAAGTTTAAGGGTAAAGTTTAGTAGTAAGGAAAACTTTGGACTATAATTTATATGAGGGAAAGGATTGATGAAGCATGACAGAACCTTTATTTACAACTTCGGTATCAGCAGTTGGAGGAAGAGAAGGACATGTAAAATCTTCAGATGGTAAGATCAATTTCGACATTGCAATGCCTGGTACACCAAGGGAAAAGGAGCTACCGGAATCGACGAATCCTGAACAACTATTTGCAGCTGGGTATTCAGCATGCTTTGATGGAGCCCTACAACTCATCGCTAAAAAGGAAAAAGTTCAATTTGAATCAAACGTAACGGCAAATGTTAGTTTACTTAAAGATGAGGAAGATAACGGCTTTAAGCTAGCAGTGAAACTTCAGGTGCAAGGAAAAGGAGTTGAAAAGGACAAGCTTCAAGATCTTGTTCATAAAGCTCATGATTTCTGTCCATATTCAAAAGCAACCAGAGGCAATATTGAGGTTACTCTTGAGGTTGTGGAATAGATGAAGAGGGTGCCAATAATATTGGCACCCTTTTTAAATTTGATAAAAATGGTATTTTAGAATTTGAATAGTAATTTTAGATTATAAAGTCAATTGCTCTTATTTCATTGACAGTGAAAAATACTTTATTATTAGGCTCTTTTCTCAAGGTTTATTGCTCTAGTACGAATAAAAATTGGCTTTTGGATTTTTATGATATAAATTGAAGCTATCTCAAGAAGGATATTAAAGTCATTTAGCGAAAACAGCCCTTTATAATGATACTAGATACATTTCCGATAATTACATCTTTATGTTGTCTTTTATACTGAATTTCCTAGTATAAAATATTGCAAGTCCTATAATTAACGGAGTAATCACAATCGTTGGCAAAAACCAGAGAATAATACTGACAGAATCTATATTTAAAAGCCTAGGTGCACCGAAGACGATAAATGCTGTTATTGTAGAAATACAACAAGCAAGCATTCCGGAAAAGTGTTCCAACCACCAATGCATTTTATGATTAGGTTTTTGAAGCCAATAACGAAGTTGAACAATTCCTAATGAAATTCCTACTAATGGAAACCATGATAATATAGAGTTCTCATGAATAAAACCATATATACTGATCCCAATTCCTGAATTCAAAAGTAAAGTTGAGAAAGCAAGATCTAGAAGGTTTTTATGAGCCTTCTTTCGGCCTTTGTATCTTAAAACACGCAAACCATAATAAGCAGCAGCCGAGCTTAAAATGCTGATAAATATAAGAAACCAAGAAAAAGAAATAACATCTTCTGTTGCTGATTTGTCAATGAAAATTCGAAAGAAACCCATATAAAATGCACTGATCGCGACAAGAAACATGCTATATACATAAATCCAGCCAAATATCTTGTGTAGCTTGCCACCCTTTTTTGTTACAATAGGTAGCCAAAAAACAAAAAGTGCCAGGAATCCCCCAATAATATGTAAAAAGCGAAACACAGTAAAAATAAACTCCAAAACTGATCACCCCCATAGATAAATGTTTACAAAAATTATATTTATTACCATTTTCTATGAAACACAAAAAAAGATAAAGGTTTTTTGTGTTTTTTAGCAAAATAAATTATTTAAATAGGTATAATGGAAATTGAGCAATAAATGAGGAGGACTCAAAACATGTCACAAACTGAAACAGAAACAGCAAAATCAAAAATATGGGAATGGACAAAAGCAATAATCTTCGCGGTTGGATTAGCGATGATTATCCGTTTTTTTATATTTGAACCATATCTTGTAGAGGGGTCTTCGATGGATCCTACCTTAAAAGATGGAGATCGCCTTTTTGTAAATAAAACATTGCAGTTTATTGGTGATATTGAAAAAGGTGATATCGTTATTATTGATGGAAAAGAAGAGAATATACGATATGTAAAAAGAATCATCGGCTTTCCAGGAGATCTTGTTAGCGCAGAACAAGGGAAGGTCTATGTAAATGGAAAAGAGTTAAAGGAGCCCTATCTTACGAGTAACGAAGAGGAAGCAGAACAAGAGGGGATGCCGTTAACAAATGATTTTGAAGAAATTGAAGTTCCAAAGGGGAGCTATTTTGTAATGGGTGACAATCGCCGTAACAGTATGGATAGTAGAAATGGACTTGGATTGATAGAGGAAAATCGAATCTTAGGAAAATCAGAATTTATCTTTTTTCCGTTTGGTCATCTAAGTAAAACAGAATAGGAATTAAGAAATGCCGACAGTGATTAATTGTCGGTTTTTTGTTTTTCCTACTTTTGTAACGTTCTACTCAGAAATACGACTACTCCTTTAGAAAGCATAAACTTTAAAAGGGTGTGTTTAGGATGAATAAGTTTTGCTATGCCATATTTGCACTTTTATTTATAGTCATGATAAATGGTTGTAGTCATTCTTCAAGTGAAGAAAGTCTTCAAGCAGACAAAGCAGTCGAGGAAAAAGCAGATAGTAAAAGTAGTAGTATAGCTAATGTAGGAGAGAGCAATCCAGAATTAGCTAAAGAAGAAACCATCCAATCTGAGAATGTACAGGCTGAAGAAGGTTCAACAGAAGCGAATACAACCCCCTCGAATGATCGTATGGTTATATATACAGCAAACCTATCTATTGAAGTTTCTAGCTATCAAGATACACTAAAACTTGTTGAACAGCAGATTGCTTCTTCAAATGGATACATCGTTGAGTCTAATTCTTATTCAACTGGTGAGGAAAATACCCTGGAAGGAACAATTACAGTTCGTATCCCCCAAGATAAATTCGACGGATTTTTGCAAGCTGTTGAGAGTGGAAGCAGTAAAGTTCTAAACCGTTCGATCGCTGGTCAAGATGTTACCGAGGAATATGTAGATCTTGATGCACGATTAAAATCAAAACAAATCGTTGAAAAGCGCTTGGTTGATTTTATGGAAAAGGCAGAGAAAACAGAGGATTTGTTAAAAATTTCGATAGAATTATCTAAAGTACAAGAAGAAATTGAGCAAATTAAAGGGAAAATGAAATATTTAGACAATAAAGTGGATTTAGCAACTGTAACGATCCATGTTGTAGAGGATAAAGTGAATGTTCCTCCACTAGAAAATAAAGATTTAAATACATGGGAAAAAACGAAAGAACAGTTTATGAATAGTGTGAACTTCGTCTTAAAGGCATGTTCAGCGATCATCGTATTTATTATAGGAAGTATGCCAATCTTGTTAATTTTAGGTGGTCTCTTATTCATCATGCTTGTCATCATTAGAAAAAGACGAAGACATAATCAAGGAAAAAAACCACCATTAAATGAAGAAAATGAAGAATAGTAAAAATATCAAGTAGCCAATATTGTTAATAGTAGCATTGTAATAAAAACAGTCCCAATTATCGAAAGCACACTAATGAATAGAGACATACTTTTATTAGCCGGTAAATACTGAGGTAGAATTTTTCTTGTTGCAATATAGATGACGATATAAAGAAAAACTACACCTATGATAAAGGTAACACCCTTTGATTGGAAACCAAGGAAGGCAAAATAAATTCCTGAAAGAAGTATTAATAGACAATACTCTATGATTGTATGAAGTTTCATGTTGATAGCTCCTTAAATTGATGATAGTTCATTTTACCATAAGTAAAGTTAATTAGTTCAGTACTTGCAATTCTTAAAAGAGAAAATCCGAATAGTAAAGAAATTAATTAATCGTACACTGTTGCTTTAATAGCAAAAAAATAAAAAGTGAGGTAGCTAATATGGATAATAGAAATAAAGTCACAAAATTACTCTTCGAAGAGTTGGAATTAGCAGTTCGTACATCAAATAATTTAATTTTAAAAATCAATGACGATCAATGGAATTATCGTCCAAAGGAAAATATGAGAAGTCTAAAAGAATTAGTTCATCACTTAGTTTCAATTCCATTTGCAGATTTGACTTGTTTGCTATTAGAAAAAAGTGAAATCGAGTACCAACAAATAGAAACGGACATTGCAGATTGTGAACATCCAGAATTATTAGGTACTCTCATGGATAAAAATTATCAAAAACTAAAGACCTATATTGATTCGTTAAGTGAAGAGGACCTTATGAATAAACGAACAAAACCGTTTTATTATGAAAATGAAGGATATGTGCAGCTTAAATGGCTGATAGAAATCGTGACACATACGTATCATCATCGTGCTCAGTTATTCAATTATTTAAAACAAGTAGATCACGATATTAATATGTTTGATTTGTATTAATCGTTTAAGAATGAATTAAGAATTAGCATAGTTTTAACAGAAAGCGTGGTGTTTGATAATGATGTGTTTACCACAAGAATTTATTAAAACGATTAAATTGGTTCATAAAGGTAAAGGGGAGATGTGGTTAAAAAACTTTAGTGATCTAATAACCTATTGTGAAAAGCGGTGGTCAATCAACATAGAGTTCCCATATGAATTATCCTTTAACTTTGTTGCTCCTGCGATTAAAAGTGATGGAGATAAAGTTGTCGTTAAACTTGTAGTTCCGGGTGATAAGGGGTTATTAACAGAAATTGAAGCGCTTAAACAATTTGATGGAAATGGGATTGCGAGATTAATTGATTATGATATTCAAAAAGGAATCATGATTTTGGAATATGTATCACCAGGTGAAAAGTTATCAACATTAAGCAATGATCACGAAGCAACCGTTATTATTTCTCAAGTAATGAAAAAATTATGGAAATCAGCACCCAATAATTCGAACATACCGACTATTTTTCAACGAGAAACCGAATTTAAACGTATTCGTCAGGAAAACGAATATGGAATTGGACCTATTTCCATGGAGATGCTGATTAAAGCAGAACACGTATTTTCTAAGTTGACTGAATCAATCACGGAGTTATTTTTACTGCATGGAGATTTTCATCATTATAATGTTCTATCGTCTAACAATAACTCATGGATTGCAATAGACCCAAAGGGTTTGATAGGAGAGCGTGAGTATGATGTGATTCAATTTTTATTAAATAAATTACCTACCAATAATGTACTTGAGGTGACTGACAGACGAATTGATATTTTAGTAAATGAGTTGGGGTTAGTAAAAGAAAGAGTTTTGATGTGGGGTTACTGTCATACGATTCTTAGTGTGTATTGGACTATAAACGATTTTGGAGTTCCCGATGAAAACATCGTTAAGTTAATTACTACATTTGAAGTTTTGTATACTCATTATACCCAAACTAAATAAAAGAGAAGAAACTCTTCTCTTTTATTAGAAATTAAGCTGCAGGATGAATATCATCATCAAGTCTTAAATTATTTGCTCTAGACTTTATAGCTGCTTTATAAAACAGTACTGTAATGATTATTGTAACTATACTTGCACCAATATAAGAAATATTCAATGGTAAGCCAAAACCAATCGCTGCATTTAAAATATATGTGGTTGTAGCCATTGTCATAAAAATACCAGGAATCATTGCGATCCAATAATTTTTCTTGGCAATGAATAAGTACATCGCTCCAACCCAGAGTGCAATTACGGCAGTAGATTGATTTGCCCAAGAGAAATAGCGCCATAACAAGGTAAAATCAATTTTTGTTAAAGCAAACGAGATAACGAATAAAGGAATAGCTATCCATAAACGGCTCATTAATTTTGTTTGTGAAATGTTTAGGTAATCAGCAATGATCATTCGAGCACTTCTAAACGCTGTATCACCAGATGTGATCGGTAAAATAATGACCCCAAGTACCGCAAGAGTTCCTCCAATTGCTCCTAACATAGCAGTAGATGCTTCACTTACAATTGCAGCAGGTCCACCGTTAGCTAAAATATCTGCCAAGCCGGTATAGCCATCGAATAAGCTCATCGCTGCAGCAGCCCAAATCATGGCGATAATTCCTTCAGCAATCATCATTCCATAGAAAATAAATCGTCCTTGTGATTCATTTTGAGTTGTTCGTGAAATAATTGGTGTCTGTGTTGCATGGAAACCAGATAACGCACCACATGAAATCGTTAAAAATAAAAGTGGAAAGATGGGTGCTTTATCAGGATGCATGTTTTGTAAGGTTAATTCCGGTATAGGTGCACCATTTATTACTAAGGAAATACCTACACCTAATGCACTAATTAACAATAGACCCCCAAAGAACGGGTAAAGACGCCCGATAATTTTGTCAATCGGCAACAGTGTAGCGAAAATGTAATAGATAAAGATGGCTGCAATAATTAAACCGAATGACAACCAATCAGGAGTAATACTTGATAATAAATCAGCAGGTGAGGTAACAAAAACTGTGCCTACTAAAAGAAGTAGTAGGATAGCAAAAGCATTTACTACATGTTTCATGACTTTACCTAAAAACTTTCCAGCCAATTCTGGTAAATGTGCACCTCTGTTGCGGATGGAAATCATTCCGGTTAAATAATCATGTACTGCACCGGCGAAAATGCAGCCTATTACGATCCAGATGAATGCAGCAGGTCCATATAATGCACCCATGATTGGTCCGAATATAGGCCCTACGCCAGCAATGTTTAGTAACTGGATTAAAGAATTTCTTTTTTTGCCCATTGGTAAATAATCAATATTATCTTGTCTGGAAATAGCGGGTGTTTCTCGAGATTCCTTTACTCCAAATAGTTTCTCAATATATCGCCCATAAATGAAATAACCTAAAACAAGAAGTAAAATTCCTCCAATAAATGTATACATGGTAACCCTCCTACAAAACAGTGAATGCGCTTACATCTATAATAACAAGAAAAGGAGATGTAGAGACTAATATATGTTTAACATGTTGAAAATCGAACTTGAGATGCATGATAAGGCTTTCAAAATGCGAATTTAGCTGATTAAATTTCCATAAGCAATTAAAATGATCTAACCAGTAGGTTTATAGTAATATTTTCATTGATTATGATGTAAAAATCTGTTAAAAATATTAGTAGGATGTGAATGATTAAGCTAATTTAGGTTGGATAAAAGAATAGAATATTACGAGGGAGTGTAAGAATGGTTAAAGATTTCATTTCGATAAAAGAAGGTAAAAATACACATTGGCGTTATTTTAGTTCACTATTAGTCATTCTGGCATTTATGCTAATAATAGGAACAATTGCTTATGTCATTGCAGTTCTAATAACGGGGGGGATTGACCCTGAGCTACTTAATTTTGAGGAGATGATCATAACTGATCCATTGGTTGATTTTTATTTATATCACATTGTTAATATTTTTACAGTTCTAGGTATGTGGATTGCTGCCAGAACAATTCTAAAAAGGAAGCTTATTTCCTTTATCACACCATATGAGAGAGTAAATTGGTCGAAAGTGTTTTATGGCTTTTCTATTGCACTTGCCATTTTTGCTGTATTTGCCTTATTAGACTATGCTATATTTCCTGGTGATTATGTATTAAACAATTTTGATGGTTCTAGGTTTGCGTGGCTTGTGGTGGCTTCTCTTGTATTAGTTCCTATTCAAACGACTTCGGAGGAATTACTTTTTAGAGGCTTTTTATTACAATGGGCAGGAAAATTAACGAAAAATCCGATCATTCTAACATTAATTATTGGAGGAATATTTGGAGGGTTGCACTTTTTCAACCCCGAGATGGAATATGGTCCGTTTTGGGTTGCAATCGATTATTTAGCAATGGGTTTTATCTGGACATTTATCTCAATTAAAACGAACAGTTCAGAGTACTCTATTGGAGCACATGCAGCTAATAATATGTTCCTATGTATTTTTCTTACGATGGAAGATACAGTAGTTGGCAATATACCATCGCTATTTGTTGTGACAAATGTAAATGCTATGCTATCTGCACTAACAACTGTTATAACAGGATTAATTTTTTTGTTTATTGTGTTACGAAAACAAAGGAAAGATCACTAGCAAATTTAATTAGGGTCGATTTCTTTCTAATAGATATAAGTGAATAATTAAAATCGTAAATACATAGGAAGCAGTGGGTTTCTCTAATTGAAATCACTGCTTTTATTGCTTATATTGTATACAAATAGTTGATCAAACCAATAAATAGAACAGATAGTAAATGTTTGATATAGATTTACCAAGTTGTTGCTTCATTTCTAAAATGTTGTTTCTCACAGACCCATCCAAGGTTCTAAGCAATTGTTATGAGAAATAATAAATCATTAAATGTATGTAAAGTTGTTGGCTCATAACGTATAAAAAACACTCTATAAGTGTTATAATTATTTAGATGTTTATAGTATTGGAGGATGTTTCATGATTCAAGTTACGAATGTTAGCTTACGGTTTGGTGATCGCAAGCTTTTTGAAGATGTTAATATTAAATTTACTCCGGGGAATTGCTACGGATTAATTGGGGCAAACGGTGCAGGAAAATCAACGTTTTTAAAAATATTATCAGGTGATATTGAAGCACAAACAGGTGATGTTAGCATGGCACCTGGCGAGCGTTTAGCTGTGTTAAAGCAAAATCACTTTGAATATGAAGAACATGAGGTTCTAAAAACAGTTATTATGGGTCACAAACGTCTATATGGTGTAATGCAAGAAAAAGATGCTATATACGCCAAGGCTGATTTCACTGATGAAGATGGTATGAAGGCAGCTGAATTAGAAGGTGAATTCGCTGAGCTAAACGGTTGGGAAGCAGAAAGTGAAGCAGCCATTTTATTAAAGGGTCTTGGTATTTCGGAAGATCTTCATCAAAAGAAAATGGCTGATCTAACGGGCGGAGAAAAAGTGAAGGTACTTCTTGCGCAAGCATTATTTGGTGAACCCGATGTTCTTCTCCTAGATGAGCCAACTAACCACCTTGACATTCAAGCTATTCAATGGCTGGAAGAGTTTCTCATTAACTTCGATAATACAGTTATTGTTGTATCCCATGATCGACATTTCTTAAATAAAGTTTGTACGCATATAGCTGATTTAGACTTCTCAAAAATTAAGGTGTATGTAGGAAACTATGATTTTTGGTATGAATCAAGTCAATTAGTTCAAAAATTAGGTCAAGAATCAAATAAGAAAAAAGAAGAAAAAATCAAAGAGCTTCAAGCCTTTATTGCGCGATTTAGTGCAAATGCATCAAAGTCAAAACAAGCAACATCTCGTAAAAAGTTGTTAGATAAGATTTCATTAGACGACATTCAGCCTTCATCACGACGTTATCCATATATTAATTTCACTCCTGAACGTGAAATTGGTAATGATGTATTACGAGTAGAAGCTTTATCAAAAACAATTGATGGAGTTAAAGTGTTTGATAATGTTAGTTTTATTCTCAATAAAGACGATAAAATTGCTTTTGTAGGTAAAGATGAAATCGCGATAACTTCACTATTTAAAATATTAGCAGGCGAGATGGAGCCTGATAGTGGCACAGTTAGATGGGGTGTTACAACAACACAAGCTTATTTCCCTAAAGACAATAGTGAGTACTTTACTGGCTCTGAGCCAAGTCTTGTAGACTGGCTGCGTCAATATTCTCCAAATGACCAAAGTGAAAGCTTCTTACGTGGCTTTTTAGGTCGGATGCTATTCTCTGGTGAAGAAGTGTTGAAAAAGCCTAGTGTATTATCCGGAGGGGAAAAAGTTCGTTGCATGCTTTCGAAAATGATGTTAAGTGGTTCCAATGTTCTGTTACTTGAGGAGCCGACAAACCATTTAGACTTAGAATCAATTACTGCCTTAAACAATGGTTTAACAGGGTATAAAGGTGCAATGATATTTTCATCCCATGACCATCAATTTGTACAGACCGTTGCAAATCGTATAATCGAGGTTGCAGCAAACGGTATTGTCGATAAGGAAATGACCTATGATGAGTTTTTAGAAGATGATCAAGTACAAACGCAATTGAAGGAACTATACGCATAAATTGTGTTTCATATAAAAAGAGATAGATTTGTGAAGAGTTCGTTCATAAGCTATCTCTTTTTATGTTGAAATAAATTGGAAATATATACAATTTTCACAGCGGTAATGATAGAATTAAGGAGTTGTCGAGAGTAATATCGAAGTTGATATATTATCTGGTCCTACAGGAGTTGATGTGATGAGAAAGGCTGCAATTGTTTTATTATTATCCTTATCAATTAGTGCTGGTTGCAATAGTGAGCAAACGGTGACACCCGTTTTAGAAACTAGTAACAAAAATTTGGGGAAATTAGAGCGAGGTGAACTCGTAGTGACTGGTCAAGAAGTGTATCCGGGTACGTCAGAGACACAATCAACTAACCTTGAATTTAATCTAGACGGACCAGAATGGGCCAAAATAATTAAGAGGGATAATCTCATCATTGTTCGTATTGAGGATGATCGTATATTTAACTTTGAACAACTAGAATTCAATGAACAGGCGCAAGCTAGTTTAGATGAGTTATTATCTGTGTTTTCCATTTTGCCTGAGCGAAGTCATCTGAAAATAGAAGCCCATACAGGTGATAGGGCAGATGATGATTTTAACCTTAATTTAACAAAGAATCGCGCAAATTCTTTATTAAGACACTTTGAAAAACAAGAAGAATTATCTCACATCTCCTTCGATGCAGAAGGACTGGGAGAAGCAGAACCGATTGTACCTAATACAAATGACGAAAATCAATTTATTAATAGCCGTTTTGATTTCATTATTAAAGTTCCGAGTAAAGGATAATAGCTAAGATTATCATTCTTTACTCAAGGATGTTTTCTACAAATAATATTGTTTTCTAATTAGTCTTACACTAAATTTCTAACCTTGACCTTAAGGCTTTAAGATAATTTCTACTTACAGATAGCCATTCTTTCTGTCCTTTAAGCTCTAAATGATATGCACCATTAAACCATGGAATAAGTCGAGATACCTCATGAAGGTTCACGATATAACTTTTATGAATTCGGAAAAAGTTGAATCCCTTTAATCTGATTTCTAAATCTTTTAATGGTGTTTTCGTTTCATATTCTGCCCCTTTACCTACTATCTTTGTTACACGTTCATCTCGATATAGATAGAGAATTTCGTGAGGATCGATATAAACAATGCCATCATCATTATCAACAGCTAGCCTTGATGGTGCTGTTAATTTCTCCTTAATAGGAATCTTTTGTAATCTTTCTTCTAATTTTATCACTGTTTCTATTATGCGGTCGTCATCAAAGGGTTTCAGGATATAATCAATTGCATCGTAACGAAAGGCATCCACAGCAAAAGTTGGGAAGGCGGTCGCAAATACTACCAGTGGTGAGTTTTTTAATTCTTTTAGTGTCTTTGCGGTTTCAATTCCATTCATTTTTGGCATATCGATATCAAGAAATACGACAGCTGGCTTTAGTTGTAATGCTTTTACTATTGCAGCTTCTCCTGATTCTGCCTCGCCAACCACTTCAATTGAATGATGTTGGAGTAACAAATACTTTAACTCATCACGACTATATCTTTCATCATCTACAATTAATACAGTTATTGTATCTTTCATTTTTCTCTCCATTTCTCACACCTTAAAAGAAACTGTGGTACCCACATTTAGTTTAGAATGAATCCTTAAAGTACTTTCATCACCTAGCATTAATAGCAAACGGCGATTTACATTATATAACCCAAACCCAGTTCCTTGTTCAGATTCTACAATTGAATTTAAGATTGAATCCAAACGGTGGGAATCAATCCCTTTGCCATTATCCTCGACTGTAACTAAGGAATAATCCTGCACTAGCTTAATGGATACCTTGATCAAACAATTTGTGTTTTTATCCTTTATGCCATGCTTAATCGCATTTTCAACAATTGGTTGTAACGTTAAAGTTGGTATTTTTCGATTTAAGACTACACGATCAATATCATAATGGATGGATAATTTATCAATAAACCTTGCTTCTTCAATCGCTAAATATGATTTTATATGGTCTAGTTCATTTTCAAGGGTTGTCCATATCATCGTCGAACCTGTAAGGTTTTTCCGGAAAAATTGAGATAGAGACAAGAGAAGCTTTCTTGCTAAGTCTGGATTGGTACGAACTAAAGAGACGATAATATTCAATGAATTAAACAAGAAATGAGGACTTACTTGTGCTTGTAGCGACTTAATTTCTGCTTCTTTTGCTAATTTCTTTGCCTGTTCAGACTCAGCTATTTCTAATTGATGGCTTAATAGAGAGCTAAGACCTTCGATAAGTTCAATTACAAGGTGGGTAATATCTCTTTCAGCTTGAAAGTAGAACACTAAAGTTCCGACTGTTTCATCCCTTACTTTTAATGGTGAAATAACGGCAGCCTTTAAAGGACAACCTGGTAGCCTACAGGCAATGTCACGATGCTTTGCAACTTGAAGGTTTCCCCTTTGAAGAACATCCTTCGTTGTGCTGATTTGGATCGTATCATTTGCTTTGTGATGATCCTTAGCTAAACCAATATGTGCAAGGATATTGGTTTGATTAGTCATAGAAATAGCCGAAGCATTTACTTCCTTTAAGATAATGCTGCAAACAATTTCTGCTGTTTTATTAGTTAGACCATTTCTTAAATATATTAATGTTTGTTGAGCAAGTCTTAATGCCTTTTGAGCTTGAAGGGCCCCAACTTTAACTTCTTCATTAATTACACTCTTAATAATCAATAAAAAGATAGCTGAACCAATTCCGTTTGCAACAATCATTGGGATACCGATTTCTGTAACGAGTAGCCGTGCTTGATCAAAGGGTTTAGAAACTAATAATATGGTAAGCATCTGTATAGCTTCAGCAAGAGCACCGACAATCAATGCTGTAGAAAGATTTAGACGTGTTCGACTTCGATAGAAGAATCCAGAAACGATCCCCGCTAATATTGCAGATAGACCACAAGATAATCCAGTAAAGCCGCCAAGTGAGAAACGGTGAATACCAGAAATCATTCCAGCACCTATTCCTACTTTATAACCGCCGAGTAAACCTGCAATAATAATACCGATTACACGTGAATTGGCAATCGCTTCCTCTTGATCAATTGCAAGTGCCCAACGATCAAATTTAAAAGATGATGTATCGAACGCAACTCCTGAATAGGTTCCAATGATACCGAAAATCCCAAAGAATATGATCGCATAATATTGTTGTTTACGACTAATTTCATTTCGTTCTATCATATTTTTAAAAAATGGTAACCTTGTCATGATGTATGCTACTGTGACAATGATTCCTAATCGTTCTAGCATAGTAAGTAACAAAATAAACATACCTTGTTCTCCTTGAATGTACTTCATAATATTTTAACACAGACGATCATGGTAGTTGTCATTGTTCACTAGACTATTTCTTTTATTCCAAATTCTATAATGATTCTAAAAAAGCATACAGTTAGGTCAGGGTAGAGAATGAAATTATCGTGAAGGAAGGGATGGAGGGGAAAAACAAAGGGACAGAACGAAAATGTCTGTCTCAATTGAATTCATTTTATTCAGGGTGTTCAACAAGCATAAGATCTTTGCTTAACATTTTAGTATCCAGTTGTTCGCCAATAAACACTAGAATGCTTTTCATTTTCATTGGTTCTTTCATATAAATCGGCATTCCATAGGAATACTGAAATAAAAAGGTTGCCTCTGAGTGGGTAAAGGACATGAACCCTTTTATTCGATAGATGGTATCGGGCATTGCCATTAAAAATTGTTCGAATTGATCTAAATCAACTGGATTAGAAAAACGATGAACATATGTCCTCATCTGCAATGCATCATGTACATGTGACTTCGTATGTACATGAGGATCACTTGCTATCCTCGGATTTAACTTTAACTTTGATAATGGAATCTTAGCATATTCCGTCATATAGAGCTTCCCATTACGATTCAACTCTTGAATCTCGGAAACAAGATTAGCTTTTTCAGATTCGGAAAGATTATCCGTTTTATTTAATAGAACGATATCAGCATGCTGAACCTGCTCTAACAGGAGTTTTCGTAACTGGATGTTTAAATGAGAGCGTTCTTGCCATCGTTTAGCGTCAATAATTGTAATGATTGCCTGCATAGAAAGCGTGTCTGCGAAGAGAGGTGACATACATGCATCAAGTACTTCAATCGGATGAGCAACACCAGTTGTTTCTATGTATATGGCATCAAGTTCGTATTCTTTTAGCATATTATGTAATTGAACTTCAAGTTGCCCTTGTATTGTGCAGCATACACAGCCATTTAGTAGCTCTTTTAAAGGTGTATCTTCTGGAACAGCGGCAGAATCTATCGAAACTTCTCCAAGTTCGTTCATAATCACAGCAATCTTTCGGTCCTGCTGTTTTTCCTGAAGTAAAATATTTTGTAATAATGTAGTTTTCCCGGCCCCTAGAAAACCAGATAAAAGATAAATCTCAACAGGTTTCATTATTTTCCCTCATTTTCATTACTAGTAAAAACGCTAAAGTATTGATGAATAGTTATTATATATAAGGGCCTGACAAGTAATTACTATGACAAAGCCCCTATCTTAAGAATTTTTAAAAAGCCCAAGTCCCTTTACGGAATACGGCTTCTGCTGTGCCATCTTCTAAAATACCGTCAATGTCCATATCAGCGGAACCGATCATAAAGTCAACATGTGTAATACTTGAATTAACCCCTACTTTTTCTAGTTCCTCACGTGACATTTTTTTGCCTCCTTCAACACAGAAAGCATACCCGTTACCGATTGCTAAGTGATTTGATGCATTTTCATCGAACAGCGTATTGTAAAAAAGGATCCCCGACTGAGAAATTGGTGAATCATGTGGCACTAAAGCAACTTCACCTAAATAATGGGAACCTTCATCGGTATCAACTAACTGTGTTAAAACTTCCTCACCTTTTTCAGCTTTAACTGAAACGATGCGACCATTTTCAAATGTTAATGAAAAATTATCGATTAGGTTTCCACTGTAGCTTAATGGTTTTGTACTTTGGACGACACCGTTAACACCATTTCGTAATGGGACAGTGAAAACTTCTTCAGTAGGCATATTTGCCATGAAGAAATTACCTTTTTCATTTTCGCTGCCAGCGCCAACCCATGTATGTGTATCATGGAGTTCGATTGTTAAATCTGTTCCATTTGCTTTATAATGAAGCTTTTTATACCTTTTGCTATTTAAATAGTCTACTTTGTTATGTAAATTAAGGTCATGATCTTCCCAAGCCTTCACAGGGTCTGGTTGATCTGAACGTGTTGTTCTGAAAATCGCCTCCCAGAGCTTTTCAACCTGTGTATCCTTACCTTCGTTTTCAAAAACCTTTGCTGCCCATTCCTGAGATGCCGCAGCAATGACTGTCCAGCTTGCTTTGTCAGCCTGTAAATAGTTACGGTATTTCGTTAGGGCAATTCCAGAAGCCTTGGTAGATACTGCGATCCGTTTCGGGTCAATACCGCTTAATAGATCAGGATCAGATGAAATAATCGACATAAAGGCGCCATCATTTTCTGCTAACGTTTCTAAACCTCTAGCTTTCCATTCTGGATAATCAGCTAATGCATCTTCTTGTGCAAGCTCAAAACGAGTTCTAGTCACTACATCATCATGCCATTCAACAAATACATTACGTGCACCAGCTTCATACGCTTTTTTTACAACGAGACGAACAAAATCTGCTACTTCTGTTGAAGCATTGATGGTTAAGTTTTGGTTTTCCTGAATATTAACTCCGACACGAACGGCTAAATCGGCATATTTTTCTAAGTTTTGATGAAAAGTAGACATGTTTAGGCCTCCTCATTTTCTTTATGGATTTATTATAAAGCCCCGATAATTGGAACTTTCACATTGTTAGTTTAACAAATTGTTGGCAGAAAGGAAAAGAGGAACACTTCTTACAAGTTAAATTACTTTATGGAGAAGCAAAAAATCATTACAATATGATTAACGGGGTGATAACGTGAATTATTTAGATGAGCAATTTATTAAAACAAATGGACAAAAAGACTTACTATTAAAGACTGAAAAGTTATCAAAGGAATTTTCCTTAACTGCTGATGAACATGACAGAGAAGGATCCTTTCCATTTAATAACTTTGATCGGTTAAAAGAAGAAGGGTATTTAAAGCTAACAATACCAGAAGAAAATGGTGGAGATGGTGCTACACTTTATGAGTTCCTTATAGTCCAAGAAAAGATTGCCCAAGGTGATGCGGCTACAGCCTTATCACTGGGGTGGCATTTAGGCTTACTCATGCATTTAAACGAAACGAAAAAATGGGATGCTTCTATATATAGTAGAGTTTGTAAAGAGATCATTGCAGACAATAAATTAATGAATAGTGCTGCAACTGAGCCAAATTCAGGAAGTCCAGCAAGAGGTGGGAAGCCAGAAACGACAGCAAAACGAAAGAATGACAAATGGGTGATAAATGGTAAGAAAATTTTCACTTCTTTGGCTCCTGCACTAGATTATTTTATCGTTCCAGCAACAATTGAAGAAACAGGGGATATAGGAGATTTTCTTATCCCAAGATCAGCTACTGGTTTAAACATTGTGGAGACGTGGGACACTCTTGGGATGCGTGGAACAAGAAGTGATGATTTAATTTTAGAATCGGTTGAGGTACCCATTGATGCATTAGTAGAACGAAAGCAAAGAAAAGAAAAACCATCTGCGCAAGGCTGGCAATTGCATATTCCTGCTTGCTATATTGGGATTGCAATCGCGGCTAGAAACGAAGCTGTAGAGTTTGCAAAAAACTATCAGCCTACAAGTTTACCACACCCAATTAAGGACGTACCAGAGGTTCGTAGAAAAGTTGCAGAAATGGACCTTTTGCTGACGACTGCAAGAACCATGATGTATTCAATCGCAGAAAAATGGGATAATGAACCTGCAGATCGATATAGATTAGCATATGAATTAGCTGCAGTTAAGACGATTGTAACGAATCATGCAGTGGAAGTTGTCGATATAGCGATGAGGGTTGTCGGGGGGCAAAGTTTATTTAAGTCAAATCCATTACAAAGACATTATCGAGATGTACGTGCAGGATTGCATAATCCACCCTCTGATGATATTACATTTAAAATATTCGCTGACAGAGCGTTTCGAGATTAACATGCAAGATATCAAAGCACTAAAGCGAGAGAAAATTAATTATAAGATCCAATAGTTAATCTTTGTTTTAGACTCTTTTCCTAAAAGTATGTTGATAGTAGAAAAGATTACGATGATAAGCTTGGGACGTACAATATCCTTGTACGAAATACAACAATCCTAGAGAAAACAGACTTGTTTAAAAATAGTTATAATAAGGTTCAAAATTGAGGAAAGGATGGAAGTGGAAAACTTTCCATCCTTTTTCAAAGTAAAAGCTCAATAACCGATTTTAAGGATCAGGAGATTTAACCTTTAGAAATAAGCTAAATGAAAGGCTATTTATACCATATGTAATTCAAATAGTAGAACTATTCTATACATTGGTTGCATTTTGATACAATAGAGACCAAAGCTTTGCCGTTTTTCAAATTACTAATTATAGAAATATTGATTATCCACTAACTAGGCAGCAAAAACTAAAAGGAGTGAAGTAGATTGCTCACTTTTCTCGTCAAAACATATATCCCTACCTTTAATTTTATTCCCCTTGAACTTGTAGGTTACCATCGTTACTTGTCGTATTTGCCGGCATATTAGCAAGGGAAACACTCATTCCCCCCATAATAATGACAGCTAATGTTAAACTTATGAATATACGTCTACTTAGATCCTTCACAAATACAAACCTCCTAATTTTTTTCGCGTAGTTCTATTTGATAAAAACAACTAGATTTGCAATATCCTTTTACTTTAAGACGTGGTGGGATACATGAAAGTTTCGATATCCATTTTTAGTTTTACAAAAGTATGACAACATCCCTCGAAACATTCAGACCAAACATAATCTATGCAAAGATTTAGGAAATGATGATAAGTATTTATTAAATCTTGTTAAGCATTCAAAAGTTAATTTTTAGTTATTCAAAGATTTATTGAATATAACAGAATAAAAACCTGTAGATAATCGTTCATTTCTACAGGTTTTATTGTATCAATATAAAAAATCTATTTAGCTGCTTTTAAAAGCTTATTAATCACAGATAATGATCTGCCTGTACCAATGACTACTGATTCTAGGGGACTAGGTGCGATATGAACTGGAACGTCAATTTCTTTACTTACCCATTCCTGTATTCCTTTCATTAAAGCACCTCCTCCAGTTAAAATAACACCTCGGTCAACAATATCACCACTAAGTTCTGGTGGGCAATCTTCAAGTGTAGCTCGAATTGCCTCTAAAATATGAAGAAGTGATTCTTTCGTAGCTTCCTGCATTTCAAATGACGATACGGTAATCGTTTTAGGTAATCCAGTAACTAAATCCCTTCCTCGAATCTCCATCGTTTCCTTTTCATGATCAACTAATGCATAACCAATTTCAATTTTCATTTGTTCAGCAGTACGTTCACCAATTAACAGATTGTAAACCTTACGGACATATTGAATAATATCTTCATCCATTTGGTCACCGGCTATTCGAATAGAATGGCATGATACGACCCCACCAAATGAGATAATTGCAACCTCTGTCGTACCACCACCAATATCGACTACCACATTAGCGATTGGTTCATCAACAGGTAAGTCCGCCCCAATTGCTGCAGCTACAGGTTCTTCAATTAAATGGACTTGTTTTGCCCCGATGCTTCTAATCGAATCTTGAATTGCTCTTCGATCTACAGATGTAGCTCCCGAGGGTGTACATACAACAACTGTTGGTTTTCTCAATGACATCCCAAGTTTCTTTGAAGCAAGTTTCATGATATGTCGTAACATTTCAGTCGTCATATCATAATCAGCGATAACCCCATCTTTTAATGGTCTAACCGCAATGATTTTCCCTGGTGTTTTTCCAATCATATTTTTAGCTTCAGATCCTACAGCAAGAACTTTTTTTGTTTCTATATCTATCGCAACAACCGAAGGCTCGTTAAGTACAATCCCTTTATTTTTGCTATAAACTAATATATTTGCTGTTCCTAAATCAATCCCAATTTCAATATTAGATAACATTTTATCAGACCTCTTTTCTTTCTACTTAGTCATATTATTTGTAGAAGTTTGTATTTTTATGGGGGCTGTCATCATACTGAAATATTTCCGTTAACTAATTGTTATATTTAGCAGACTAGAATATATTTTTCAGCTAAATTTTTTTAGAAAAATTTCTTTATTGATAAAAAGCTTTAAAGCAATAATGTTTAGATTGAAATAAAAAGGAGTTTATAGGTCATATAGTTAGAATTCTTGTAATTAACTTAGATAATATGTTTATATTTACCTAGTTATAGAATGGTACTAGGTAAAAAAGGGGTGGTAAACTAATATAAAAAATGGAATTTTCGGACTATTTATTATATTCATATAAATTTTATAATAGATTTATAAAGTAAATATTTTGTTAGAAAAGTAATTTAGTAAAGGGGGAGTCTATCTATATGAGATATTTTATGAAAGATACAAATTCAAGAAATAGGAAATTATGGAGAGTGTTAAAGGGGACAACTTGTCTTGTCATTGTTGGAGTAATCGTAACGAGTACGTATTTTTCAGTACCATCAGGAGTACAAGCTACATCAAAAGTACAGGAGTCAGCACCAATTGATTGGAATATTGTACCTGATGAGCGCCTTTCTAAAGCTTTGAAAGAACAAGGTGTTATATCAAAGGGTGCTTCAGAAGAACAAGTAAATAAACAAGTTAAAGCTTACATCGAAAAAAAGCAAGGTAAGAAAGAAAAGGTTAATTTCAAAGATGCATCCAATAAGCAGTTGATCGATATGAAATCTAAAGATTTTTTAGAAAAGCAGAAGGACAAACTTTCAAAACAACTTGATAAAGGCCATAAAAATTATAAAAAAGGTAAACCTAATGGCTACGTGAAAGTAGATTCAGCTAAACAAGCTCCATATAATGGTGATGTGAGGTCAGATAAGGTATTAGTGTTGTTGACTGAATTTCAAGACTTTAAACATAATAACGTTATCCAAGAAGATGGATATATGTATGCGGAAGATTTTAATCGAGAGCATTATCAAAAATTAATGTTTGGTGATGAGGAATTTACACTATTCAATGGTGAAAAGGTAAAAACATTTAAGCAATATTATGAAGAACAATCTGGTGGAAGCTATACGGTTGATGGAACAGTATCTGAGTGGTTAACAGTTCCCGGAAAAGCTAGAGAATATGGAGATGATAATCCACAAGGGGGACATGATAATCAAAATCCAAAAGGTCCCAGAGATTTAGTTAAAGATGCATTAAATGTAGCGGTAGCAAATGGTATTAATTTAGCTGAATATGATCATTTTGATTTATATGATATAGATGGTGATGGTAATCAAAATGAACCGGATGGATTAGTGGATCATTTAATGATTATTCATGCTGGTACGGGTCAGGAAGCAGGTGGCGGTGAATTGACTGATGATGCAATATGGTCGCATCGTTGGACATTAGAAAGCGTCTACCCTGTCGAAGGTACAACATCACAGGTTGATTACTGGGGTGGTAACTTAGCTGCTTTCGATTATACGATTCAACCTGAAGATGGTGCGGTTGGTGTTTTCGCTCACGAATTCGGACATGATTTAGGATTGCCTGATGAATATGATACTCAATATACCGGTCAAGGGGAGCCTGTAGAATCATGGTCAATCATGAGTGGTGGAAGTTGGAATGGTGAAGTTGCGGGTACTACTCCAACAAGTTTTTCACCGCAAAATAAAGAATTTTTTCAAAGGACAATGAGTGGAAATTGGGCAAATATTTTAGAAGTAGATTACAAGGACATTGATAAAAAAGGTATTTCCTCCTTTGTAGATCAGAGTGTAACGAAATCAAAAAATCCTGGAATAATAAAGATTAATTTACCACCAAAAGATGTAAAAGGTATTATGCCTGAATATGGTTCTAACTATTATTACAGTCAAAAAGGTGATGACCTTCATACGAAACTGGAAACATCTGTATTAGACTTAGAAAACGTCGATAACGCTATTTTCCATGCGAAAGCAAATTATGAGGTTGAATTCGAATATGATTACGTCTATGTTAATGCTGTCACTTCAGATGGTCAGGAAGTTCAGCTTGATGTGATTGGTGATGAGAATACCAAGAGTGGATATGAAACGACCAACGATAAGTGGATTGATATTTCTTATGATCTGAGTCAATTTTCAGGTCAAAAAGTAAAGCTCGTTTTTGAATATGTAACAGATGGCGGTTTGGCACCTGCTGGTTTTGCAATTGATGAATTGAGCGTCATTGCCGATGGAACAGAAATTTTCTCTGATAATGCAGAGGGTAATAGTCTGGTTTCCTTAGATGGTTTTATCGTCTCAAACGGATATTCAAAAGCGGATCATTATTATTATTTAGAGTGGAGGAATTATGCTGGCTCTGATAAAGCATTAGCATATTCTCGTGGTGCTGTTTATAATACAGGATTGGTTGTATGGTATGGTGATGAAAGCTTCACCGATAACTGGGTAGGTGTACATCCAGGTGAGGGGTTCCTTGGGGTTGTAGATTCTCATCCAGAAGCTGTCTTTGGCACATTAAATGGTGAGAAGACGGTTGCTCAAAGTACGCGTTACCAAATTGCTGATGCTGCCTTTTCATTAGATAAAACACCAGGGTTCACCGTGGAGTCACCAACACGTGGTGCATTTGAATTCTTAAAGTATTCGGGAAACCGCACATTTGATGATTCAGTGCCATATATTGATTCTGATTTGAGAGACGCTGGACGTCTTTTACCAACAAATGAACTAAAATTTGAAGTGATTGGTGAAGCAAAAAATAATTCTGCAGGAGCAGTATGGATTCATCAATAAAGACATTAGTACTAACCCCTTTCCCTCTATTAATAGAGGGAAAGGGGTTAGTACTTTTTTGAGTATCTACTATTTTCGTAAACTGCATTCTTTACAAATTCAGCCTGACTACATGTGTTTTTTCTACTCATTACTTAAGCAATTCCAATGACAAAATAACAATTCATATAGTGAAAATTCAAAAGGGACTTATTTTTAAAAATACAATATGCTAGAACTAGAAAATTCAATCAGCTAAACATGTTATACTAGTATGGATTTATAATTGATATCTAACCAGCAAGTAACTAGTTGCTGGAATTAGTAAATTACACTTATTTGTGGAGTCTAAAAGTACTTTACGCTTAAAGGGGCATTCACTATTCTTACTAGAACGATCAAGGAGCTAAGGTGATTATATGTTAGTACAAGCTGAAAAACAACTAAATGATTTCTTCGGATACTCTTCATTTCGTAAGGGTCAAGAAGATATTATAGAAAATGTATTAAAAGGCAATGATACGTTAGCCATAATGCCAACAGGTGGTGGGAAATCAATCTGCTATCAAGTCCCAGCACTTCTTATGGATGGCATTACAGTCGTGATCTCTCCGTTAATTTCTTTAATGAAGGATCAAGTTGATGCTTTAACAAGTGTCGGGATTCAATCAACCTATATAAATAGCAGCTTAACGGTTAGTGAGTTGAATGAACGAATTTCTGATATAAAAAATGGAATCTATAAAATTATTTATATTGCACCAGAACGACTCGAATCTAGCTCTTTTCGTTCCTTCCTATTATCGATCAATATTTCGATGGTTGCGATAGATGAAGCACACTGTATTTCCCAATGGGGTCATGACTTTCGTCCAAGCTACCGTAGTATAAAGGGAATGATTGCAGAGTTCGTTAAAAAGCCAATTATTATTGCTTTAACCGCTACAGCAACGAAAGAGGTAATGTCAGATATATGTCAGTTATTAGAAATTACCTCCGAGAATACGTACGTAACCGGATTTGCACGTGATAATTTAATTTTTAATGTTATTAAAGGTGAAAATAAACGAGATTATATTACAAAATATATTAAAGCAAACCGTGACCAAGCAGGGATTATCTATGCTGCAACAAGGAAAGAGGTTGATGAGCTCTATCAATTTCTAAAAAAGAGCGGAATTAAAGTTGGGAAGTATCACGCTGGACTAGCTGAACATGATCGAGCAACACAACAGGATCAATTTTTATTTGACCAACTCGATGTAATGGTCGCAACAAATGCTTTTGGGATGGGGATTAATAAGTCTAATGTCCGTTATGTGATTCATAACAATTTACCTAAGAATATTGAAGCGTATTATCAAGAAGCAGGGCGTGCAGGTCGTGATGGCGAAAAGAGTGAGTGTTCAGTTTTATTTGCAGGACAAGATATACAACTTCAAAAGTTTTTAATAGAGCAAACATCATTGAATGATGAAAAAAAAATTCATGAATACCATAAGCTCCAACAAATGGTGGATCTCTGTCATACTGAAAAATGTATTCAAACATACATTGTTGAGTACTTTGGTGATCCTACTCCAACCGAGGATTGCGGTAAATGTATGAATTGCCGAGATACGCGCACTAAAATTGATGTAACGAAGGATGCTTTAATGGTCTTTTCATGCGTAAAACGAATGGATGAAAGATTCGGGAAGACTCTAACTGCACAAGTATTAAAGGGATCAAAAAATAAGCGAATTAATCAGTTCGGATTCACTAAACTTACTACCTATGCATTAATGAAAGATAGAACAGAGAAACAAATTGTTGATTTTATAGACTTTCTTATTGCTGAAGGATATTTGTCCTTAACAAATGCACAATATCCTGTGTTAGAGCTCAGTAACAAGGCGAGACAGGTAATAGTAGATAAACAACAGGTTTTCAAGAAAGAACAAATGCAGATTCAAGCAATAGAATCTGATGATGAACTATTCGAGACACTAAAGCAGGTGAGAAGAGATTTAGCCTCCAAGCTTGGAGTACCACCTTATATCATCTTTTCAGATAGTAGTCTAAGAGATATGAGTAGTAAATGTCCGACATCAGAAACTGAATTTTTAGAAGTTAAAGGGGTCGCAAAGACTAAACTTGAACGGTACGGATACGTTTTTATAGCTACTATTTGTGAGTATATGAAGGTTGAAAAACCTACGTTAATAATACAAGAAAATAGTGATAATAAAAAGCAGAAACAAATAAGCGACAAATCCTCAAGCCATCTTAGTAGTTATCAATTGTATATAGACGGTAGCACGATTAAAGAAATTAGTAAGGATCGTGGACTTTCAGAAATCACAGTTCAAAATCATATCATTCGGGCAATAGAAGAGGGGAAAACAATCGATTGGTCACGGATTATTACCGACGAGCAAGAGACGTTAATTATTGAAAAAGTATATGAATTGGGTACTGAAATGTTAAGGCCGTTAAAAGATGCATTACCTGTAGAAATCACATATTTTCAAATAAAAGCCACAATAAGTAAATTAGAATTAGATACCGTTGAAAAATAATTTCTTCATTCATATTCATTCAAGCAGACAGAAAGCTTAATGAATATGAATGTTTTTTATTCTCATTAAAAGGTTTGTTAAGTTGATCTAAGAAAGGTATGGTTAAGCTGAGGTCTTTAGTGAGTTTTTTTTGGATTCCCTGCTTAACCAAAATTTTAATATACTAGGAACGAAACTGATGATAAATAGTAAACGGATAAATTGAAGTGAACTTACAATGGCAGGATCTGCTCCAATAGTTGATGCTGTTAATACCATTTCGACTAATCCTCCGGGTGCTAATGAGAGCATGGCAGTTGATAAGTCTATATCCGTTAGAAATGAAAACAAATATCCGAGGCCAAAACTTGCTCCTATTAAAATAAAGTTTGAAACAAGATATAGGCCGCAATATTTCCCCCCTTTTTTTAAATCGTTAAATGTAATCATTAAACCAAATCCAATTCCAATCGTTACTTGGGAAAAGATAATAAACAGTGAATGGAATGATGGAAGGGGAACACCGATAATGTTTAAACAAGCAGTCGTAAGCAAAGGTCCAATAACATAGGCGGCAGGGAGCCATTTATTCAATAGCCAACCAACGAGACCAGCAATCAAAAACCATCCAAACGAAAAAAAAGTGGATTGATCGGTTATCATTTGAGTTGGTATGCTTACAGATTGAGCATCAAACATATGGGGGATTGAAAAAGGTACAAAAAAGACTACAGTTAAAAGTCTAACTGTTTGGAAAATAGTTACAAGTGATGAATTGGCATGTAGCGACTCACTAGCTGCAACCATTTCTGTTAATCCGCCAGGTATTGATGAAAAGATACTGGTTGTTTTATCAATTTTAACAAGTTTACTAATAAGAATCGCATTGAAAATACTGATTAAAATAAGAATAATTGTCGTCAATAAAAAAGGAAAGACATGTGGGCCCACAGATAAGAAAGTTTGTTTGGTAAATGATAACCCAAAAGAAATTCCTAAAATGATAAACGATCCATTTTTTAAAAACTTTGGTTGTAATAATGAATGTTGGCTAGCAACAAATATGGATCTCCAAACAATAAGAATCGACATGGGACCTAGAATCCATGCAAGTGGGACATGAAAAAAATAAAAAATGATGCCACCACTAACACCTAATATATAAGGGAAGAGTACATTAAAAATGCTCTTTTTCATATCATTCCTCCAATGAAATTCTGTGATATTATTTTACCATACACCAAATGAAAATTAGCGGTTTGCCCAAGAACTAATTTGTTTAGACGTATCCAATTCTAAAGGATCATCCAAGCGGCCGCCTCAAGCACAAGAAGTTCTAGAAGAGTTAATACCTATCCATTCATAATTCTATCGCCGAAATAGAAGTTAAAAATCTGGTTAAAATGAATTCGGGTCTCCTCCATTTAAGAAAGTATGTGAAATATGTCACAAAATGTTCATGTTCAACTATTCACAATCTATATCAAAGGTTTTAAAATAGTAGTAGAGTGATAGTTATAGTTATAGTATACATAAATAAGACGGAACAAAGGAGTTGTCTGGAATGGCAGAATTAGATAGCGTCATCCTTAGTAGGATGCTCACGACTTTAACATTGGCGTTTCATATTATTTTTGCCACAATTGGTGTAGGTGTGCCTATTATGATTTCAATAGCGGAATTTATAGGTGTTAAAAAAAATGATCAACACTATTTATTGTTAGCGAGACGGTGGGCAAGAGGGTTTGTTGTCACTGTAGCTGTAGGTGTTGTAACAGGTACTTGTATTGGTCTCCAACTCTCACTTTTATGGCCGAGTTTTATGGAGGTAGCAGGACAGCTTATAAGTTTGCCTTTATTTTTAGAAACATTCGCATTCTTCTTTGAAGCTATTTTTCTAGGCATCTATTTATATACATGGGACAGGTTTAAAAAACCTATCTATCATTGGTTGTTAACAATTCCTATAGTTATAGGTTCAACACTTAGTGCTGTGTTTATTACTGTTGTTAATGCTTTTATGAACACACCACAAGGGTTTACGATTGAGGGTCGCACAATTACAGGTATCGACCCAATTGCAGCTATCTTTAATCCAGCTGCTCCTTCTAAAGTATTTCATCTAGTGATGTCCTCTTATATGGCATCGGCTTTTGTTTTAGCAGCAATTACTGCTTTTATGATGTTAAAAGGCAGAAAAGGTGATTATCACAAAAAGGCTCTTAAACTAACGATGGTATCTGCATTGATTTTTTCTTTCGCGACGGCGTTAGCAGGTGATCTTTCTGCAAAGTTTTTAGCAGAATATCAACCTGAAAAATTGGCTGCTGGTGAATGGCATTTTGAAACAGAAGAAGGAGCAGACCTCATTCTGTTTGGAACATTAAATGAACAAGGCGAGGTAAAAAACGCTATAAGGATACCAAAAATGCTTAGTTTTCTTTCATATGGTGACTTTAATGCAGAAGTTACAGGATTAAATGAAATAGCTAAAGATGAACGACCACCTCTATTTATTCATTACATGTTTGACACTATGGTATCGGTAGGGATGTTTTCTATCTTTATTTCTGTTCTCTTTGTCTTACTAATGATGTGGAAAACAGGAGACCCGTTTAAGAAATGGTTATTATGGCCAATTGCAGCGGCTGGACCGTTATCAATTATTGCGATTGAAGCGGGTTGGTTCTTTGCTGAATTTGGAAGACAGCCGTGGATTTTACGAGGCTATATGAAGGTAGCTGAAGGAGCGACAACTTCTAATCATGTTGGAATTATGCTCATTTTATTCTTTTTCCTATATGGTGTTTTAGGCACATTAACGATTACTGCACTAAGAAAAATATTTAAAAATAATCCAGCAGAAGCTGAATTGGAGTACAGATTTAAATCATAGGAGGTACTAATAATGGACATTCCAATATTAGGGATCACAGTTTTATGGATTTTTTTATACGGATATTTAATTGTTGCATCCATTGATTTTGGTGCTGGCTTTTTTGCCTTTTATGCAAAGTTTACAAATCGTGACCATATTGTAAACAATTTAATCAGTCGGTATCTATCACCAGTGTGGGAAGTAACCAATGTCTTTTTTGTGTTCTTTTTCGTTGGAATTGTCGGTTTTTTCCCTCAAACGGCTTATTATTATGGAACGGCTTTGCTTATTCCAGGAAGTATTGCTTTAATATTACTGTCAATTAGAGGTTCATTTTATGCTTTCGGTAACTATGGGTCTAAGGATAGTTCGATCTATACATTTTTATATGGTGCTACAGGATTATTAATTCCAGCATCATTATCAACTGTATTAACAATATCTGAAGGAGGATTTCTAGAGGAGCGTAATGGTACTGTCGTTTTCTTAGCAGATAAACTTTTTACTAGCTTTTACTCGTGGAGTGTAGTGTTATTAGCGATTGTATCAGTATTATTTATCAGTGCAGCATTTTTGACTTACTATGCTTCAAGAGCAGATGATCAGCCAGCATTAAAACTTGTACGTAGATTTGCGCTATTTTGGGCACCACCTACTATATTAGCTAGTTTTCTAGTGTTTCTTTCCTTACAAGAGCATAATCCAGGTCATTTTGACAAGGCTCTAGAAATATGGTGGATGTTCGCATTATCATTATTATTTTTCTTACTGGCAACTTGGCTTATTCTCAAAAGGAAATATTATGGTTTCGCATTTCTACTAATCATGCTACAATTTTTCTTTGCATTTTTTGGATACGGTGCATCACATTTACCATATATCTTAGACCCCTATGTAACGATCTATTCTGCTTCTACAAATGAAACAATGGGAATAGCACTCGTTATAGCCTTTATAGCTGGACTTTTATTGCTAATACCATCGCTTATCCTATTAATGCGTTTATTTTTGTTTGATGCCGACTATGTTAAGGGGAAAAGATAGATTTGCCAGTAAAACTTGTATAAAAATATTTTTAGTGATGAGTCGTTTTGATCGTTAAATTATGGTACGATTTTTATATAATAAACTCTTGTAAAGATTGTGTGTGTTTTTTTAGTTCACGGAGGTATACAAAATGAAAAAAGAATATGCAGTAATTGGTCTTGGTCGTTTTGGAGGTAGCATATGTCGGGCTCTAAGCGAAGAGGGACTGGAAGTAATGGCGATAGATGTCGATGAAGATAAGGTGAATGAATATGCCAACGTTGCATCCCACGCTGTTATGGGAGATACAACTGACGAAAGTGTTTTAAAGAGTCTCGGAATTCGCAATTTTGATCATGTGATTGTAGCTATTGGTGATAATATCCAAGCTAGTATTTTAACAACTTTAATTCTTAAAGAATTAGGTGTAAAGGATATTACTGTAAAGGCTACGAATGATTATCATGAAAAAGTTCTATCTAAAATTGGTGCTAATCGCATTGTACACCCAGAGAGAGATATGGGAAGACGTATAGCTCACAAAATCATTTCAAACAATGTATTGGATTATTTAGAACTTTCCGATGAACATAGTATTGTGGAGATCGTAGCTAATGACCGTATTAATGGGAAGACAATCATCGACTTAGATATTCGAGCAAAATATGGGATAAATATTGTAGCCATAAAGAGAAACAAAGACATCATTGTATCACCATTAGCGATTGAGAAAATTCAGAAAAATGATATCCTGATCGTAATCGGTGCGGACACAGATATAAACCGATTTGAAAAGCGGTTGTTTGGAGATTAATCGTTTTTATCATAATGAGATTAAAAAGAAGAGTGAAGAAGACTTATTAGTCAACTCCACTCTTCTTTCTTTATTTGCATGAACCAGTCATTGGATGGACGTTTTTAAACTTCCATTATGATAGGTAAAATCATTGGACGACGTTTTGTTTTTTCATATAGGAAAGGTGCAAGTGTATCAGTAATCTCATTTTTAATCTCTGACCACTGGCTTGTCCGACGTTCCATAATTTTATTTAAATGCTTTGTGATAAGTGACTGAGCATCATTAATTAAATCACCAGACTCACGCATATAGACAAATCCGCGAGAAATAATATCTGGTCCTGAAGCAATTTTAAAGTCCTTCATATTAATACTAACGACGACAATAACCAGTCCTTCTTCTGAAAGGATTCGACGGTCACGTAGAACAATATTGCCGATATCACCAATACCACTTCCATCAATATAAACAGAACCTGATGGGATTTTCCCAACAACTCCAACTTCAGTATCTCCAATAGCTAATACTTCACCATTATCCATAATAAAACAGTTTTGTTCTTCCACACCACAATCTACTGCATGTTTTGCATGTGTTCTTTGCATGCGGTACTCACCATGAATCGGCATGAAATATTTAGGCATCATTAAACGAAGCATAAGTTTTTGCTCTTCCATACTACCATGTCCTGAAGTATGGATATCACTGAATGGTCCATGAATAACCTCAGCGCCTGCTCGGAATAATTGATTGATTGTTCTGCTAACACTAATCGTGTTACCTGGAATTGGAGAAGAAGAAAAGACAACATTGTCTCCAGGTATAATTTGAATTTGACGATGTGTTCCATTAGCAATCCGTGATAGAGCAGCCATTGGCTCTCCTTGGCTACCGGTACATAAAATCGTTACTTTATGAGCTGGCATACGATTGATTTCATGAGCATCGACAAAGGTGTCTTTAGGACAAACGATATAACCTAGATCTTGTCCAATTTGTATTGCTGCTTCCATACTTCTTCCGAAGACAGCAACTTTCCGACCATGTGTGACAGCAGCTTCAACTACTTGCTGTAGTCGGTGAATATTTGAAGCGAAAGTAGCAAAGATAATTCTTCCGTCAACTTTACGGAAGATATCTTGGATACTTTCTCCGACACGTCTTTCTGACATCGTAAAGTTAGGAACCTCACTGTTTGTACTATCAGATAGTAAACAAAGAACACCATCGCGCCCAATTTCAGCCATTTTTGTTAAGTTGGCAGGCTCACCTACTGGTGTAAAGTCAAATTTAAAGTCACCAGTATGTACAATATTTCCTGGAGGTGTTTTAACAACTACACCATAAGAATCAGGGATACTATGTGTTGTTCTAAAGAATGTAACAGACGTTTTTCTGAACTTAATGATATCTTCTTCTTGAATCTCAATTAGTTTCGATTGTCGTAAAAGTCCGTGTTCTTCTAGTTTATTACGTAACAATCCAAGAGCAAGTTTTCCGCCATAAATCGGGATATTTATCTGACGTAATAAGTAAGGAATTCCACCAATATGGTCCTCGTGTCCGTGGGTAATAAATAGACCTTTAATTTTGTCTTCATTTTTTTGTAAATAACTATAATCTGGGATGACGTAGTCAATTCCAAGAAGCTCATCTTCTGGGAATTTTATTCCTGCATCTATTAGGACTATTTCATCCTGAAATTGTACACCATAGGTGTTCTTTCCAATTTCACCGAGGCCACCTAAGGCAAACACGGCTACTTGATCATTCTTAACAAATTTCATAAACATCAAATCTCCAATACTTTGTAATTTTCACTTTGTCTTTCATATTCTAAATATGCTCCATCTACTAGTGAAACAAATTCGATATTATAAGGACGGTCTTTTAATTTAGAGCGGACATCACCTTCTGATTTTCCTTCAATATATAGAGTGTTCGTTCTTTCGCGAACTGGAACCTCAGTAAGTACATCTTGATAATACACTTTGAAAATCATTTACTAAATCTCTCCTTAGCTTCCGAATGATAGACTAACTTATTCTATTATATGCGATATTTACGTACAAGCCAAGCCTAGAGGGGAATGTGTATAATCTTATTTGCTACATTTATAGCCACTAACCTTCAAATGGCTTGTTAAATTTGAAGATTATCGAATATATTATTTGAAATTTTAGTGTAAAATAGAGAAAAGGTAACGAAAACCCTAAGCGATTGTTTTACGGTTTAATAATTGTTTCCATTGTTTTTTGATAGATCTTCTTATTCTTTTTAACATAACCTTAACCTCCTCTTACTTGTAAGTGCATGATTCTTACCAACCGTCCGAATTGTTTTTCTCTAATAGTATATGTAGTAAATCACTTTCATTTACATGGGTATTCGTGGAAATAGCTGTATTTATGTAAATTACAATACGTTTTTAATATTTGTGTGTTGTTTATTGTAAAGAAAACGATATGTTATACTTTTATTTGCTAATCTTGGTTAGAGAAAAACAATAAAGTATAACAATAAGGAGATTGGATATGAGTGAAAAAGTAATTTTCTTTGATATTGATGGTACTATTTTGGACCATAATAAAGAAATTCCGTTATCGACAAAGGAAACAATTAAAAAACTAAAAGAAAATGGTCATCACGTAGCGATTGCAACAGGACGTGCGCCTTTTATGTTTGAGGATTTACGAGAAGAACTAGATATTCATTCATATGTAAGTTTTAATGGACAATATGTGGTTTTTGAAAACGAAGTTATCTATGAAAATCCACTTAAAAGAGAGACACTAAAGCAATTATTAGCATTTGCTGATAAAGAAGATCACCCTTTGGTTTTTATGAGTGAGGAAAATATGATGTCAACTTCAGGTGAACATCCATTTATAGAACAAAGTATGGGGAGTTTGAAATTTACCCAACCACAAAAAAATCGCGACTATTATTTAGAACGGAATATCTATCAAACACTGTTGTTTTGTGAAAAAGGTGAGGAAGATCGTTACTCACGTTATTCAGATATAAAGCTTATTCGATGGCATGATGTTTCAACGGATATATTGCCAGTAAATGGTTCGAAAGCAGAAGGCATTAAACAATTAGCAAAAAGGTTAAGTATTTCAAAAGAGAATATCTATGCATTTGGTGACGGCTTAAATGACATGGAAATGATTGAATATGTAGGTACTGGCGTAGCTATGGGGAATGGAGTGGCTACACTTAAGGACATTGCGGATCTAGTGACAAAGCCAGTTGATGAAGATGGAATACAATTTGGTATTGAGAAACTTGGTTTATTAGGTTAGACCTCCAAAACGTATAATACCTTTTGGAAGTATTTGCAAAGATTTTTGTTTTCCATACAAAGCACTAATGTGCACGTTTTATGTATATCTTTCTTCATGCTCTTTCGCTAAAATGTTCTGAAAACCTATGGAGATAGTTTCAATTTAGATCAGGCATTAAACTTTTAGAAAAGAACCTACCTTTTAGAATACATCCATTTATAAAAAGTAAATAAGAAGGGCAAATGCCCTTCTTAAGTTACTTTACTGGCTAGTTTGAATAATGACTAGTGAACCAAATTTAAATTGTGACCAACAAATATGTCTAACGTTCAATTGCTAGTGCACTATCTGGTTTGAGAAGGGGGTTTTCTTCATCGATATGGTCATAAAACATAATGCCATTTAAATGATCAATCTCATGTTGGAATATAACGGCTAATAAACCTCTCAAGCGGATATCTATTTGTTCACCCTCTAAATTAGTTGCTTTTACGCGAATGCGTGCGTAGCGTGGAACAATCCCCGGTACAGGGCGATCAACAGATAAACATCCTTCTCCACTTGTTAAATAACTCTTCTCAATAGAATGGCTGACGATCTTTGGGTTGAATAATGCATAACTATGCTGGACCCCTTTCTCATCCTCTGCATAAATAGCGATCATTCGTTTAGTGATATTAATTTGTGGTGCTGCTAATCCTATCCCAGGACGTAATCCATATTTTTCAGAAATTTCCGGATTCTGACTGTTTTTAACAAAATCGAGCATAGAGGAAAGTATCCCTTTGTCTTCTTCTGACGCTGGTAAAGAAACTTCCTGAGCAACACTTCTTAATGATGGATGCCCTTCTCTAATGATATTCTCCATTGTAAGCATGAACTGACACTCCTTAAGTAAAACGTTAAATAGATTCCTAATAGACATGATTGGTTAGTTTGAATTGATATAGTCAAACTAACAAGGTATATTTCTATATTGAAATAATGAAAAGAAAAAGTATAAGTATAAACAAAAAGCAGGTTATAAAAGATTATAACGGAATATCTGAAAAACGGAAAGGACCTGTAACGCTTATGTATAAATAAATGAAAAAGGGCTAACTCTAATAAATTAGCCCCATATAGTCTCATTATAATTAGTTATCTCTAGGTACTAACAGAAATATGCTGCCCCAACAATAATGAGAAGGATAAATAACACAACAATTAATGCAAATGCATTTCCAGCACCATACGCTGGAGCCGCATATCCATGACCTGTTTCACAACCATATGCTGGAGCTGCATACCCTTGATCACAACCGTAATTATACATAATAAAACCTCCTAATTGTTTACGCCCCTACCGACGTTTAATACACATTATGAAAGTAGTGCAAATGTGTATAGACTGATGCCTAGATAAATGAAATTTTATGGTGAATATCTTTCTTTATTAAGTAGAGTTATTACATCAATTGTTCTAAAAGTTAGACAAGCACATATAATGTAGGGTGCATCTAATTACCCGAGGTTTTCGTTCTTAGCTTAATTTTTACAGTCATATTTATTTATGAACTTAGAAGTATGACAGTAAAATTAAAAAGTTGATTATAAGTTTAATAATAACCAATTGTTAAAATAGTACTTAGAAAACCTAGTTTTTATTTAATGGAGATTGTAAAAAACTTATTAACAGATTATAGTAGAAATTGTGTTAACGTTAGGGGGAAAATAATTGTTTAAAAATACGATATTTCGGGCGGCTTTTATAACAAGTACGATCTTAATTTTTCTTACTGGTTGTTTTGGCCCCTCACCACAAGAGAATATTTATGCGACATTAGAAAATGTTGTAACACTTGAAAATCAGTTTAAAGCACAGCAGGATCCCTTATTGGAACTAGAGAAGAAAGAGACAGCTCTATACAATGAAATAATGGGACTCGGGATGCAGGAATTTGAGAAGGTTGTTGCCTTATCAAAAGAAGCAATCACTCATGTTGAGAATCGGGAAATGAAAATTGAGACTGAGTATGAAAGTATAATGGATTCGAAGAAGGAATTTGAAAAAGTAAGCGATGAAATAGAGAACATTGATGATCAAAAGTTAACAAGAAAAGCAAAAGAGCTACAATCCACTATGAACAACAGGTATGATACTTATGAGGATCTTTATCAAGCCTATAAATTATCAATTTCTTTAGATAAAGAACTATACACAATTCTCCAAAAAAAAGAATTAACAATTGAGGAATTAGAGGCGCAAATTAAGAAGATAAATGATTCATACAAAAAAGTAATGGAACAAAATGAAAAGTTTAATCAGTTAACAGAAGAATATAATAAGCTGAAAATAGATTTTTATGAAGCTGCTGAATTAAATGTTGAAGAAAGCAAATAGAATTATAAAGTGAATCCAATCATCTGATTGGATTTTTTTGTGTTTACTAGAAATGAAAAATTCTGTCTGTGGATAATCACTTCGATATCCGGATGCAGAAGTCCGATTTCGATCTAGTCGAATCCTTTAGCGCCAAGTGAACTCAGACTCCTCCATAGATAGGACCCCCAGTTTATAAAAGAATGATATCCAAAAAAGTCATTAACTTAGAATAATGAAATTTAAAATATTTGCATTAGTCCGAATTATTTATATGAATTAACTGTATTAATGAAAAGTAATACAGTTTGATTTTTTGTCATAATACAGCTTTCTTGAAGAGGGTTATTTTTTATTTGAAGATTTACATGAAACTTTTTAAAAACCTCATGCAAACTAATTGACGGACCTAAAAACATTGGTGTAAACTTACTAATGAATCAACTATGGTTGTATTAGTCGAATTTCAAACTAAACTAATACAGCGGCTAATGAAATAAGTTCTTTAAACCATACATAGAGAAAGTTTTAGTCAATCTCATGAGTGGTAACTAGTAAAGTAGGTTTGAATTTCAAAAAAGCTGTGTCATCCTTATAATTTTGGGGTACCCTAATGCTGTGCATATTGGAATTCTATTACTAAATACTAAATAAGTTCTGTACACAATGAAATTAGTGAAGGTTTATTGGAAGGAAGAATCATTTAACTAATGACAGAATTCATAAATGATGCATTCTATTGAATTCCTTAAAGCACTACATCTCCTTTGTGACTGAACAAACACTCTTAAAAAGGAAAGGAAGAGGTTATAAGATGGCTGCAAAAACAAAAAGCGCTGTTGTTGACAGTAAGAAACAGTACGAAGCTATTTCAAAGCAGTTCGAAACATTACAAATTCTAAATGAAGAGGGTAAAGTTGTTAATGAATCAGCTATGCCTGACATTTCAGATGAGCAATTAAAAGAACTTATGCGTCGTATGGTATATACACGTATTTTAGATCAACGTTCGATTTCGTTAAATCGTCAAGGACGTTTAGGTTTCTATGCTCCAACAGCTGGTCAAGAGGCTTCACAACTTGCTTCTCAATTCGCTTTAGAAAAAGAAGATTGGATTTTACCAGGTTATCGTGATGTGCCTCAAATTATTTGGCACGGACTTCCGTTGTATCAAGCATTCTTATTTTCACGTGGTCATTTCCATGGGAACCAAATGCCTGAAGATGTAAATTGTTTATCACCACAAATTATTATTGGTGCACAATATATCCAAACTGCAGGTGTTGCCCTTGGCCTTAAAAAGAAGGGGAAAAAAGCTGTAGCAATCACTTACACGGGTGATGGTGGAGCATCACAAGGAGATTTTTACGAAGGAATTAACTTTGCTGGTGCATTCAAAGCTCCTGCAATTTTCGTTGTCCAAAATAATCGTTATGCGATTTCAACGCCTGTAGAGAAACAATCTGCTGCACAAACAATTGCACAAAAGGCAGTTGCAGCTGGTATTGTTGGTGTACAAGTTGATGGTATGGATGCATTAGCAGTATATGCAGCGGTTAAAGATGCTCGTGAGCGTGCAATTAATGGGGAAGGCCCAACATTGATAGAAACCCTAACTTTCCGTTATGGTCCACATACAATGGCTGGTGACGATCCAACTAAATACCGTACAAAAGAAACAGAAAACGAATGGGTTGCTAAGGATCCATTAGTACGCTTCCGTAAATACCTTGAAGATAAAGGATTATGGAATGAGCAACTTGAAGAAGAAACAATTGCTCAAGCGAAAGATGATATCAAAGAAGCGATTCAAAAAGCTGATAAATATCCTAAACAAAAAGTTACAGACTTAATGGAAAATATGTATGAAGAAATGCCTTACAACTTGAAAGAGCAATATGAAATATACAAAGCAAAGGAGTCGAAATAAGCCATGGCACAAATGACAATGATACAAGCCATCACTGATGCTTTACGCACAGAATTAAAAAATGACGAAAACGTTATCTTATATGGAGAAGACGTTGGCGTAAATGGTGGCGTATTCCGTGCGACGGAAGGACTTCAAAAAGAATTTGGCGAAGATCGAGTATTTGATACTCCACTTGCAGAATCAGGAATTGGTGGACTAACTGTTGGTTTTGGTTTAACTGGCTTCCGTCCAATAATGGAAATCCAATTTTTTGGTTTCGTATATGAAGTAATGGATTCTTTAAATGGACAATTAGCACGTATGCGTTATCGTTCAGGCGGTCGTTGGACAGCTCCAGTAACAATTCGTTCTCCATTTGGTGGGTTCGTACATACACCTGAGCTACATGCTGATAGCTTGGAAGGTCTTGTTGCGCAACAACCAGGTTTAAAAGTAGTTATTCCATCTACTCCATACGATGCAAAAGGACTACTTATTTCAGCTATTCGTGATAACGATCCTGTTGTATTTTTAGAGCATATGAAGTTATATCGCTCTTTCCGTCAGGAAGTTCCTGAAGAAGAGTATACAATTGAGCTTGGTAAAGCAGATGTAAAACGTGAAGGTACTGATTTATCAATTATTACTTATGGAGCAATGGTCCATGAATCTTTAAAAGCAGCTGAGGAGTTAGAAAAAGATGGAGTGTCTGTAGAAGTTGTTGACCTTCGTACAATCAGTCCTATAGATATCGAGACAATCATCGCATCTGTAGAGAAAACAGGTCGTGCAATTGTCGTTCAAGAGGCTCAAAAGCAAGCAGGTATTGCCGCAAATGTTGTAGCTGAAATTACAGAACGAGCAATTCTTAGCTTAGAAGCACCTGTACTTCGCGTTACTGCACCTGATACTGTATATGCATTTACAGAAGCAGAAAACATTTGGTTACCAATTTATAAAGATATTATTGAAACAGCTAAAAAAGTGGTAAATTTCTAATTCTATACAAAAGGCTTATGGCGTATAAATGCCACCATCTAAATAGTAAACATTAAGTTTCGTGTAGAGCTCCACTTCAAATAGTTCGTAGTACATGATTGGTTCTAGTTAAGATTGTGAAAACTACATACTGATTTGATAGATAGGAATAAACTAGGTGGGGCTATCACTTTTAAAAGAAACAAAAATGTACGTAATCCATAAGGAGGTTGAATGATTTGGCATTCGAATTTAAATTGCCTGATATCGGTGAAGGTATCCATGAAGGTGAAATTGTTAAATGGTTCGTTAAACCAGGTGACAAGGTTGAAGAAGATGATGTATTAGCAGAAGTACAAAATGATAAAGCAGTAGTTGAAATCCCATCACCTGTTAAGGGCACGGTTACCGAGGTGAACGTAGAAGAAGGTACTGTTGTAACGGTTGGTACAACCATTATCACGTTTGATGCTCCAGGTTATGAAGACTTGAAATTTAAAGGTGACCATGGTGATGAAGAGCCGAAAGAAGAAAAAACAGAGGCTCAAGTTCAAGCTACAGCTGAAGCTGGGCAAGACGTGAAAAAAGAAGCAGCTCCTAAACAAGAAAAACAAGAAGGAGTCCAACCTGAAATTGAGGTTGATCCGAATAAACGCGTTATCGCAATGCCTTCTGTGCGAAAATTCGCACGTGAGAAAGACGTAGATATCCGTCAAGTTTCTGGAAGCGGAAAAAATGGTCGAGTTGTTAAGGAAGATGTTGAATCATTCTTACAAGGTGGCGGTGTTTCTGAAACAAAAGAAGAAACAAAAGCTGCTCCAGAAGAAAAGAAAGCAAAACCAGTAGCATCTAAAGCTGTTCCTGAAGGAGAATTACCGGAAACTCGCGAAAAAATGAGCGGTATCCGTAAAGCAATTGCTAAAGCTATGGTAAACTCTAAACATACAGCTCCACATGTTACATTAATGGATGAAATCGATGTTACTAACCTAGTCGCGCATCGTAAGCAGTTCAAAAATGTTGCAGCAGATCAAGGTATTAAGTTAACTTATTTACCATATGTAGTTAAAGCTCTTACTTCAGCTCTTAAAAAGTTTCCTGTTCTTAATACATCACTAGATGATAAAACAGACGAAATTGTTCAAAAACATTATTACAACATCGGAATAGCAGCAGATACTGAGAAGGGTCTTCTTGTACCAGTTGTGAAAAATGCAGAACGTAAATCTGTCTTTGAAATCTCTGATGAAATTAACGGACTTGCTACAAAAGCTCGTGATGGCAAGTTGGCTCCAAATGAAATGAAAGGTGCATCTTGTACAATTTCAAACATTGGATCTGCAGGCGGACAATGGTTTACCCCAGTCATTAATCATCCTGAAGTAGCTATCTTAGGTATTGGACGTATTGCCGAAAAACCTGTAGTTCGTGATGGTGAGATTATTGTAGCTCCAGTTTTAGCTTTATCTTTAAGCTTTGACCATAGAATGATTGATGGTGCTACTGCTCAAAATGCTCTAAACCACATCAAGCGTTTACTAAATGATCCACAATTAATCTTAATGGAGGCGTAAATCGATGGTAGTTGGAGATTTCCCAATTGAAACAGATACTCTAATCGTAGGAGCAGGACCAGGCGGATATGTTGCAGCAATCCGCGCTGCTCAATTAGGACAAAAAGTAACAGTCGTTGAAAAAGGTACTCTAGGAGGAGTTTGTTTAAACGTAGGTTGTATTCCTTCTAAAGCATTAATTGCTGCAGGTCACCGTTTTGAAACAGCTAAACACTCTGAAGACATGGGGATTAAAGCTGAAAACGTAACTGTAGACTTTTCAAAGGTTCAAGAATTTAAACAAGGTGTTGTGAAAAAACTTACAGGCGGTGTTGCTGGGTTACTTAAGGGTAATAAAGTAGACGTTGTTAACGGTGAAGCATACTTTGTTGATAATGAAACGGTAAAAGTAATGGATGAAACAACATCACAAACATATAAATTCAAAAATGTAATTATCGCAACTGGGTCACGCCCAATTGAGATTCCAGCATTCAAATATTCAAAACGTGTATTAGATTCAACAGGTGCTTTAAATCTCCAAGAGATCCCGAATAAACTTGTTGTAATTGGTGGCGGATATATTGGTACAGAGCTAGGAACTGCTTATGCAAACTTTGGTTCTGAGGTTACATTTATTGAAGCAGCAGATGAAATTTTAGCTGGATTTGAAAAGCAAATGAGTTCTCTAGTTAAACGTAACCTAAAGAAAAAAGGGAATGTTGAAATCTTCACTAAAGCTATGGCTAAAGGTGTAGAGGAAACTGAAAATGGTGTTAAAGTAACATTTGAGGTTAAAGGTGAAGAAAAAACGGTTGAAGCTGATTACTTATTAGTAACAGTTGGTCGTCGTCCAAACACTGATGAACTAGGATTAGAACAAGTTGGTGTTGAAATGACGGATAGAGGTGTAATTAAAATTGATAAACAATGTCGTACAAATATTTCTAATATTTATGCGATCGGTGATATCGTTGAAGGACCTCCATTAGCTCATAAGGCTTCATATGAAGGTAAGATTGCAGCTGAAGCAATTGCTGGAGAAAAATCAGAGATTGATTACTTAGCGATTCCTGCAGTCGTCTTCTCCGAGCCAGAACTTGCATCTGTGGGATATACAGAAGCTCAAGCTAAGGAAGAGGGACTTGAAGTGAATGCTTCAAAATTTCCATTCGCAGCAAATGGCCGTGCTTTATCACTTAATGAGTCTGACGGCTTCTTAAAACTGGTTACGCGTAAGGAAGATGGATTAGTAATCGGTGCACAAATTGCTGGTCCTAGTGCCTCTGATATGATTTCTGAGCTTAGCTTAGCGATCGAAGCAGGAATGACAGCAGAAGATATTGCAATGACAATCCATGCTCATCCAACTTTAGGTGAGATTACTATGGAAGCTGCGGAAGTAGCTATTGGTAGCCCAATTCATATGATGAAATAAATAAACAATAAAAAGAGGATGACTTGATAGTCATCCTCTTTTTGATCGTTTAGGAAACTATAAAATTCTTGTACTGTGAATAAACGCTTTTACAACCGATTTTGAAAAAGTAGATGTCCCAGCTTCAATTGAACTTCTTACTTCTGCTTAGGTAAGTTTTATCACCAGACGACATTAAAAACCTTCGTACGTTTTATACAAAGGTTTACTAGGTTTTAAGTCTATTGGGATAATGCCTTTGCAACTGGATCCAAAATATCTTTTTTTGTTAAAACAGGTCCTTCTATATGGACGATTACTTTCTCCTTATCGATGACAAGGAGAGATGGATAAATATCAACCTCGTACTCGCGATTATCAGTCTTAACTGAGATAATCTTCATGTTTTCAAACTCTTTAGGAAACTCTATTCTTAATTCTAGAAATGCATCATAATAGATTGCCTCACGATCAATATTTTCATCATCAGAGAAAAATAACAATTGCTTATCTTGAGGAATAACTTCATTGATATCGCCATGTGAAAATAGTTTATTATCACATGAAGAGAGGAAAAGAATTGGTATGAATAAGGAAATGAGTATTGATCTTGTCATTCTTGCCCACCTCTTTTAATTAGGCTTTATTCTAAGAAAATATTGCATGTAAGTAGTGATTGTATTCATTTAATATATTGGTCATAATAAAAGCCCTCTAGGCTATACATATCTACTAGTGTAGAATTTTAACTCTCAAATTATTTTTCCTTTAAATGTAAAAGGTTAGGTCGAAATAAGGATGGATACATAGGAACTTTGATTCTATTAATATAGATTATCTGTTAAATTAAACCTATTTTATCATAAGTATTGAAATTTCTAGCCCTTGTCATCTATTTGTTACATAAATGAAAAATACGTCGTTTATCCTAGTTAATAAATCCATCTCAGTTAAGCATATACATTGTATATGTTTAACTGAGGGGAGTAGGTGGAATGGAATTACCAAGAGCAATTGTCTATTGGTATCATTTATTATTGTGGAGTAGTTTTAGCGTAGTCGAATGGTTTTCAAAAAAGGATAGCGTACTAGCTAAAAAAATACTACTACTTGTATTTTTTTATTTGTCCTATTTAGTTGCTTACAACCTCATAAAAACAAGAAGAGGTGCATTTCTCGTTTCGATTAGTACCTTATTGCTATATATAGTAGGCAGGCAATTATTTATTATTGCAATGAAATAAAAACCGAGGCCTCACAAAAATGATTATAGATTTTAAAAATCCACTTAAAATAAAGATAAATGTGTATTAGATATGGGTAAATAAGCGAGATTATTGTGTAACCTTCTTTTTCTAGTACAAATAACAGAGAATTTGCTATGATTATAAGATGAAGAAAGTGATCAGAACAATAAACCATACAACTCCAGTTCATCTGTTTAATTGACGTTATTTAACAAATGGATAATGTTCTAATTGCATAGGCAGCACATATTAGATGAACGAAAAAAATCCAATTAAAGTAGGAATAGTGTGTGCGTTTCTTTCAATTTAGCAGGAGGTCTTATTAGTGAAAAAACAAAAAATCGTACGATTAATTATGTTCTTAACATTATTACAAACAGGATGTACTCTTGAAACTGTAAAAGATAATAATCCTAATAAAACAGTAATGGAAGAAGATATAAACAAAAAAGAAGTAACTACTGAAACAGAGCACTCTGACAAAGTGGTACAACCACAACATGTGGAAAAAGTTGAGGAAGAGGCAGTTATTAACACTGATCTAGAACCGCTATATAAATTGAATGAGAAGAATTGGTCGATTGAACCAATCAGTAGTGAGACAAATGAAAAGCTGGTATTACTAACAATAGACGATGCACCTGATAAGTTTGCTTTGGATATGGCTCATACATTGAAGAGAAATGAAGTTAAAGCTATTTTCTTTATCAATGGTCATTTCATTCAAACGGAAGAAAAAAAGAAAATTGTTAAGGATATTTTTGATCTTGGTTTTCCAATTGGTAACCATACAATGACACATAGTAACTTACGTGATCTATCGAAAGAAGACCAATATAAGGAAATTGTTGAATTAAACAATCAAATTGAGAAAATCACTGGAGAGAGACCTAAATTCTTTCGTGCACCATTTGGCAGTAATACTGATTATAGCAAAGACTTAGCTACTCAGGAGCAAATGCTCTTGATGAATTGGACTTATGGATATGACTGGGAAAAAGAATATATGAGTAAAGAGGAATTAGTTAATATTATGGTCAATACACCGTTACTAACGAATGGTGCTAATCTTCTTATGCATGATAGAGAGTGGACCAATGATGCATTGGAAGAAATTATTAAGGGATTAAAGCAAAAAGATTATAAAATCGTTGATCCAGCAAGGATAAAACAGCTATAAAGGTAATAAATGGGGGTGGAAATGAAAAAATGACCAATAAAAAGCAAATAACACGAGATAATTTAGTACTTTATGTGTTAAATGTGACATATTAATTAAAATACAAAAGGAATTAAGCGCTTTCAAACACTGAACTCTTAAGTGGGAAAATTATGATTGAAAAGGGGTATGATGATGGGAACAATCATATGTCAGCACTGCAATACTACAATCGGTCATATTGAAGGTGAAAAGGTAACAACTTTGTACGGTAAATGCAATCATCAAAATTGTAGTAGTGAAGGTCAATCATTAGAAGGTGATAAAAGCAAATAAGTAAATGCCTGTTGATACTTGACTAAAAAAGAGTCTGCCTCCAATTTACTGTTGAGAGGACAGACTCTTTGTTATATGGCAGTATTTTTAAAGGAGGTGAAATACGACTTCTTCCTAATTCTTAGATAGATCTAATTTATCTAATTGCATGATGCTCTTTAATCACTCTAATTGTATTTAGGGTAGGGTCTTCAGGTCCTTGAACTGGAAGACCTGCTTCTAAATTTTCAGTTATATATTCTAAATTTGTTTCCGTGATAATTTCACCTGGAATAAAAATTGGAATTCCTGGTGGATAAACCATGATAAATTCTGCAATTATTCTTCCAGCAGAATCTTCAAGAGGTATAACCTCTGTCTCAGCATAAAAGGCATCTCTTGGTGTAAGGGCAAGTACCGGGATATTCGGTAGTAAAATCTGCACCTTCTCATCTCGTTTATCCTCTTTTATTTGAAACGCATTAGAGAGTTCTTGAAGAGCTTGTATTAGTATATCCACTTCATTTTTAGTGTCCCCAGGTGTAATAATACACAAAATATTGTATAAGTCAGATAATTCAACTTCAATTTGGTAGTTTTCACGAAGCCAATTTTCTACATCAAACCCCGTTAATCCCACTTCATGTACAGGTATAATTAGTTTAGTAGGGTCATAATCAAAGGTAGCTTTTGTGCCGAGAATTTCTCTCCCAATACAATAGATATTATCAATTTCATTTATTTTTTTCCTCGTATATTCTGCTAATTTAATCGTTCTTTCTATTAACTCATGACCTTTAGTAGCTAGCTGTTTTCTAGCAACATCTAGTGAGGCTAATAATAGGTAGGAAGTTGAAGTTGTTGTCATCATACTTAGAATAGATTGAACTCGTTGAGGTGAGACCAAGCCATCTCTTACATTTAAGACAGAACTTTGTGTCATTGATCCACCAAGCTTATGGACACTTGTAGCAGCCATGTCTGCCCCTGCTTGCATAGCACTTAGAGGTAGATCTTCATGGAAGTGAATATGCACGCCATGAGCCTCATCAACCAATACTGGAACATGATAGGAATGAGAAATTTCGACAATTCTTTTTAAATCAGCTGAAATTCCAAAATAGGTTGGATTTATCACTAGCACACCTTTTGCATCAGGGTGTTGTTCAAGAGCATGTTCTAAAGAGTCGGTAGTCATACCATGTGAGATTCCCAAGTTAATATCAATTTCGGGATGGATAAAAATTGGAATCGCACCAGAAAATACAATTGCTGTCATGACAGATTTATGTACATTTCTAGGTACAATAATTTTATCTCCTGGTCCACAAACAGCCATAACCATCGTCATAATTGCTCCGCTTGTACCCTGAACTGAGAAGAAGGTGTAGTCAGCACCAAAAGCTTCAGCTGCTAAATCTTGGGCTTTTTTTATCATCCCTTTAGGTGCATGTAGGTCATCCAGTGGACCTATATTTATCAAATCGATTGATAAAGCATTATCACCGATAAAACTTCTAAATTCAGGATCTATTCCTGAACCCTTTTTATGACCAGGAATATGGAATTGAATTGGATTTTTCTTAGCATGTTCAATTAAACCTGTGAACAATGGTGTTTCATTTTGAGACAAAGTTTTTCCCACCTTCTTTTTCGATGATCATTAATTGATTTTATGATAATCAATACTGATTTATTGTTTGGTTATTATAACAAACTAAACCAATAGTAATAATGAAAATGAATGATTTTATTAAATCTTAAATTAAATAGTATAGAAAATCACCATATAAAAACATATGAATTATACCGTTATCAATAAAGACAGTCAATAAAAAGTACAGGAGTCATATGTATAATCCTTAGATTGTTAAATAAGACAGCTAGCTCCTCAATTTATTCATATAACCTCATTAAAATGAAGTATAGTTCGATCTATAGATTTTCTTAATAGTTTTTACAAGTGTTTGTCTTTTAATGCTTAATAGAACTTCCTGCTTTTCACAATAATTTCCCAACTACAGATTTATACGGTAGAAGATAAGCTTACTAGATAACAAAATAGGTGATTCTAACCAATTTAGTAGTATTAAAAGTGGTGTTGGTAACAAAAAATATATATAATGGTAAAATAAATGATCCGCCTTTATAGAATGGACAACTCATACACTTTTTTATGAGTTACCAATTGGTTACTATTTTCCTTAAAATGTTCATTTTATGGATGAATGTTTAGTGAATATAATTGCATTTTTGCTTATAGAAAGAGAGGAATGGCCATTATGGATTATCAATATCCAATATCAATTGACTGGAGTACTGAAGAAACTGTAGATGTCATCAAATTTTTTGAGTTAATTGAGCAGGCATATGAAAAAGGGATTGATCGTGGTCAATTGATGAAATTGTATCGTCGATTTAAAGAAATTGTTCCGAGTATTGCGGAAGAGAAAACAATTTGTAATGAATTTGAAGAGGTTAGTGGATATTCTACCTATCGTGTCATGAAAAGGGCGAAAAACTCAGATGAAATACAAGTTATAAAAATGTAGAATAAAAAAACATCCAAGTTCTGAATATGAACTTGGATGTTTTTGTTAAGAAAAATTGATATTATTTAATAAATAGTCATTAATGAAACGCTAACTTATATAGTGGAAGCAATGTTTTATATGTCTCTTTAATCACATTGGTTAATTGGTAGCCATCATGTACAAGTGGATCATTGGCAGCGAAATGCCGTCCAATTAGAAATTCAGCCTTTTTAACATCACGGAAACGTTCAAGTGAACTATTTAAATCAATTTCAGATATTGGTTTGGCATCTTTTTTAGTATGATCTAATGACACATAGAAATCTTTAGGCACTGTACTAGAAATCAAGTCAATATTGTTCAAAAAGTTTTCTGCAATTTTTTCCTTAGTTGGTAGTTCGTAAATAAATGCAAGCCAGACAAAGAGATGGTCATCAAATAGGCCAACCTGAAAATGAGGGTGTTGCTTGTAACCGCGTTTATTCGCTGCTATGGCTAACCAAGTATCTTTAGGTGGATTAACTGTTCTTCTGGCATGCTTGGCAATATGTAAGAACATTTCATTTTGTAAAGTTGATGATAAATCATCAGTAAGAATCTTGCCTATTTGATTAAATTTAGGCTGAATCCTCTCGCGAATCGCTTCCATGCGCTCCTCTAAGCCATCTATTGTAAATGTTGCAAAATCATTAGAAGTAAAGCCTTTAACTTCCATTTAAAATTTCCTCCTTACTTTACGACAATAACCGCAAATTAGTGAACTTTTATTATATATCCTTGAGACAATAATTACACAACAATATGCTTTTTAGACGAAAGATACCACGTTTTAATCTTTAAAACGTGTGGTATTAACTAGGTAAATACACAATTTCACTTGAATAGTTCCAACTTTTTTTCCATTCACATATTATATAAAAAACTATCATTACCCTATAAAAGCATTTGTGAACATGTTTTATGGTTGTTATTTAAATGGAAAAGAATTGGTAGAAAGGGGCGGTAGAAAGATGAAACAAATTGTAAAAACCAGTGGTCAAAAAATTATTAATAATCGTATTGGGGTGCTAAGACTCGAATTGGATTACGAATTAGCCACCCTTTACGAAGCAATACAAAATAAGGATACAAAGAAAAAAACAGAATGTACACAAAGATTGGAAAGATTAAGAAAGGAGTGGATGAAACTCCATGCATAGCAGGAGATGAGGAAATCTACAAACGAACCTCACTAGGTTCGTTTTTATCTGCGCGACAATTGAAGGGTAAGACTAGACTTGCATTCCTTTTATTCTATACAGTATCCTTAAAAAAGAATGATTTATAAATAGAAATGAGGTTGCTTTATGACGAATTGGAAGGAAATTGATCAAAAGGCAAAGCACTGGGTAAGAGAAGCGGGGGAGAATATTCGAAAATCTTTTGAGTCCACACTTTCTATTCAATACAAATCAAATCCGAACGATTTAGTGACAAATATGGATAAGGAGATTGAGCAATTCTTTATAAAGAAGATAAAAGAAAATTATCCAGATCACCAAATTCTAGGTGAAGAAGGATATGGTGATGAAGTAAATTCGTTAGAGGGTGTCATATGGATTATTGACCCAATCGACGGAACGATGAATTTTGTTCATCAGCAACGTAATTTTGCAATCTCAATAGGGATTTATGGTGATGGCGTTGGCTATATAGGGTTAATTTATGATGTTGTACATAATGAATTGTATCATGCGATTAAAGGCGAAGGTGCTTATATGAATGACCTTTTATTACCACAGCTTGACAAGGTGAAAATCGAAGAAGCTATTCTTGGTATTAATCCTGTATGGATAACAGAAAATCCTCGTATTGACCATAGATTAATTGCGCCGATTGTGAAACGAGTTCGTGGGACCCGTTCATATGGCTCTGCAGCAATTGAATGTGCATATGTTGCATCTGGTCGCTTAGATGCGTATATGACTATGAGGCTAGCACCTTGGGATTTTGCTGCAGGACTTATCTTAATTGAAGAGGTCGGAGGAAGTATGACGACGATGAACGGAAATAAGCTTGACATGTTGGAGAAGAACTCTCTCTTTGTTGGTGAAAAACAATTACATGAAACGATACTAAAGGATTACTTGAGTAAGTGATTCCACTCACTTCACGACTATTAGAAAAAAAGGACTATGATTATGTAAAAAAGATTATTTCAGAAAGTCCAGAATGGATTAGCGAAGAATGTAAGGAGGAAGACTTTGATTCGTATGTATTAAACTATGGAATGTACAATGGGAAATGGCGTATTTGGTCTTTAAACAAAGAGGATGTAGGAGTAAGCTTTGACATAGAGTGGTCTCCTGCAAATGAAAAGCCTTGGATTGGTACACTGTTAATTCATCCAACTAAGCGATTGCAAGGGATTGGGAAGGGAATTATTAATAGCATAGGGAATGAATTGAGTGTAAAAGGACATAAAGTATTGTTTACCGGCTGTCCGGTTAACCAATTTTCCTGGTTGGAGTTTATAGGTAAATGTGGATTTGAACAATTCAAAGTTGAGACGGAAAAACTAACTTCTAAAGATTATATGATAATGGTTAAGCCATTATAGGTATAAAGGTGAGTGTATAAAAACAAAATAGCAGTGCATCACACTGCTATAAGTCATTTGTCCTCCTGTTTAATCTAAGATACCCCGTTCCCGCATTCTTTTCTTTAAAATAAAGCCTGATGCCATAACAGCGTTTAATGCAATAATTGCAAGTAAACAACCTAGTATACTACGCTCTCCAATTGATATACCAATACCTGCCATACAAGCGGCTGCAAAGAAAGCTAGTACAATAAAAATCCATTTACCAAGTTTCAAATTAATCACCCCTATTGAGTTTGTTTCATTTGTTTAAAAATCTGTTGCAGTAAAGTACCCTTAATTACTTTTGTAGTCCTCAACAATGTTTGTATAAGAATTATAAAGGTAAAACTAAAGGAAATATTTTAACAAATTTCTTTCAAAGCAGAACATTCAGTTAGTATTGGTTAAAACTGTTTAAAATAAGTGGGAAAAGGGATAACAGTTTTGCATGCGTTCACCTATACAATACATTGAAAAGTGTAATTTTAACAAGTTTTTAACTGAATTTACTTGTATTTAAAAGCACATACTCATAGTTTACTTAAAAACTTATAACGTTTCTACATTAGTTTATGGTATAATATCCAAGGTGATTTTTAATTTTGTTTGGACAATTAGAAAACTGCGAAAAGTCATACCGTATTTCTTATTAAAAGTATGGAAAACCTTTAAGTAGGAGCCTATTTGAATATATATATTTGGGAGATGAAAGAGTGAATTTAAGAACTGATATTCGAAACATAGCTATTATTGCCCACGTTGACCATGGTAAAACGACATTAGTGGATCAACTGTTACATCAATCTGGTACATTTCGTTCAAACGAACATGTCGAAGAACGTGCAATGGACTCAAATGATATTGAACGTGAGCGCGGGATTACAATCTTGGCTAAAAACACAGCAATTAATTATCATGATACACGCATTAACATTATGGATACTCCAGGACACGCTGACTTCGGTGGTGAAGTAGAACGTATCATGAAAATGGTAGATGGAGTTTTACTTGTCGTTGATGCTTACGAGGGATGTATGCCACAAACACGTTTCGTGTTAAAGAAGGCATTGGAGCAAAACTTGACTCCAATTGTCGTTGTTAACAAGATTGACCGTGATTTTGCGCGTCCTTCAGAAGTTGTTGATGAAGTAATCGATTTATTTATTGAACTTGATGCAAATGAAAGTCAATTAGATTTCCCAGTTATTTTTGCATCAGCAATAAATGGAACTGCTAGTCCTAGTCCAGATCCTGCTGAACAAGATGATAATATGTCATCTTTATTTGAATCAATTGTAGAGCATATTCCTGCACCAATTGATAACAAAGAAGACCCACTTCAATTCCAGGTAGCTTTACTTGATTATAATGATTATGTGGGACGTATTGGAATTGGGCGAGTATTCCGTGGAACGATGGAAGTCGGACAGCAAGTTTCTTTAATGAAAATTGATGGAACAATTAAAAACTTCCGTGTAACAAAATTATTTGGATTCCAAGGCTTAAAACGTATCGAAATTCAACAAGCTATAGCTGGAGATCTAGTTGCAGTTTCTGGTATGGAGGATATAAATGTCGGTGAGACAGTTTGTCCGATAGAACATCAAGAAGCATTACCAATCCTTCGTATTGATGAGCCGACTTTGCAAATGACATTTGCTGTTAATAAAAGCCCATTTGCTGGACGTGAAGGTAAATTTGTTACTGCTCGTAAAATTGAAGAACGTTTATTATCTCAATTACAAACTGATGTAAGTTTACGTGTAGATCCAACTGATTCTCCAGATGCTTGGGTAGTTTCAGGACGCGGAGAGCTTCATCTTTCAATTTTAATAGAAAACATGCGTCGTGAAGGATATGAGCTTCAAGTTTCAAAACCTGAAGTAATCGTAAAAGAAATTGATGGCGTAAGATGTGAACCGGTAGAACGTGTACAAATTGATGTACCTGAAGAAAATACAGGTGGAGTAATGGAATCAATTGGTGCTCGTAAAGGTGAAATGATCGACATGGTTAATAACGGTAACGGTCAGGTTCGTCTAATCTTTAATATTCCTGCACGTGGCTTAATTGGCTATTCAACAGAATTTATGTCTTTAACTCGTGGCTTCGGTATCATTAACCATACTTTCGATAGCTATCAACCAATGCAAAAAGGAAAAGTTGGTGGACGTCGTCAAGGAGTACTTGTTTCAATGGAGACTGGTAAAACATCAACTTACGGTATTCAAGGTGTTGAAGATCGTGGTATAATTTTCGTTGAAGCTGGTGTAGATGTTTATGAAGGAATGATCGTGGGAGAACATACTCGTGATAACGACTTAGTTGTTAATATTTGTAAAATGAAACAAATGACAAATGTACGTTCAGCTAATAAAGATCAAACTAATACAATGAAAAAACCACGTATTATGTCATTAGAAGAAGCTCTTGAGTATCTTAACGATGATGAATACTGTGAGTTAACACCTGAGTCAATTAGACTTAGAAAGAAAATTTTAGAGAAAAATGAACGCGAAAAAACTGCGAAAAAGAAAAAGACTGCTGGGATCTAAGAAATTGGTTTTTCTTTTTCCCTAGGACTAGTCACTACGTTAGAACTAGAGGATAGCAGAAATTTTTAAACCAAAAGATAAAGAATTAAGATATGATATAAAATGTAAAATGGCTGATTCTAGTATAGAAAGTTACCTACCTTCAAACAATTCGGTAAGAATCCAGGGAAGACGAATGGATTGTTTGAGGTACTAACCTTTTGAATTGAGTCAGCCATTTTTTTATATTAGGAGGAGAAGTAATGGATGTATCAGAAAGACTATCCTTTTTTCCGAGCCTATACCGTGTTGTCGACAACCCAGAAGTTGGAATGTGGATGTTGTACTTAACGATTTTCGGATTATCTATTATTGTTTATAAGTTGGGATTTGCTAAAAAACTTCCCATTTTAAAATCTTTTATTATTTATTTGTTTTTAGGATTAGGGTGTACTGTTTTAACGTTTTTAGGTATATTCCTACCAATTACCGAAGGATTGGTGGTAGCTGCTCTTATTTTAATTATTTATAAAATTAGACTATACCAATCAATGAAACAATAAAGTGAATAGGAGAAGTAAAACAAGGTTCTGACTTTTGTCAGAACCTTGTTTTACTTTCAGTATTTAGTTATATATCTGCGCTTTTTACATAGGTTTGACGTCTAGCTCCCTCGTCATAAGTCAACATAGAATTGCTCTGTCGCTATTGGCTCCTTTATCTTTATACGGAGTTCTTTAGATCATCCGTCGCTTAACATCCCCAAGTGGTTTTGTTCTTTACCAGGAATCTTCCTTTTTTTTGTCTTGATATAATTTAAACTTTCCAGTGGCAGTACGGGCATTTGTTCGATCTTGGATCCGTTGGTTGCATTGTTTACACATATAGGTATGTATCGGACGGTTTCTAAGACGTTTAGCTATTAATGTTTCATCTTCAATCGATTCAACTAAATCACAAATCACACATTTTACTCTCATAATACACCTCGAATTTATGTTGTCCTCACATACGCTAGGAGGCTCTTAATTAGTAGTATATCATGTATTCTTAAAAAGCAAGAAAAATGTTAATGGTTGGAACTGTTTTAAAAAGAGAGTATGATGTTAGTATAAAGTGGATAGGGAGGGATATTATTGGCAAATAAAATAGAAACAGATTTAATTGATCCAATCTATGATAGTCTGCAAAAAGAACGTTTTGTGACTGTTGCAACAATAGATCATGAAACTGGCTCCCCTAACGTGAATGCAATATCGTGGATTTATGCACCTGATCGTAAGCGTATTTTCTTTTCGATTGATTTACGCTCAAAAATTGTCGAAAATATAGATAAACAACCTGCTATTGTCATAAACATCATAGTGAATGAATCGATATACTCAATTAGTGGAAATGCCCATATAAAAGAAGAAAAAATCGAAGATGTACCATTAAGACTTACATTAATAGAATTAATTATTTTAGAAGTTCGTGATGTTATGTTTTATGGGTCTAAAATAGCATCTGAGCCATATTATGAAAAGACATATGATGAAAAAGCTGCTGCAAAATTAGATACACAAGTGTTAACTGCAATGAAGAAAAAAGCATAGAAAAAGGACTGCCACTAAGTTTTTACTCCCTATGATGCACAAAGTATTTGTTTTGATACTAGTTTCGGGAATTTAAGAAGTGTGCAGTCCTTTTATATTGAGCTCTTAAAGTGTTTTGCTGTTCCCTTAACACTTCATGAAAAGAAGTTGCATATCAATAAACTAAAGAGAACAAAGATCAATGCTTCAAATGGAAATCAAAACATAAAAAGGTAAGGCTGAACTATTTATCCATATGTTCCTTAGATTGATCTTGTTGTTCTTTTTCTAGACTTTTTTCTTCATCATTGTTAAGAGAATCCTTATTGGTATTAGTCGGCTGTTTTTGTTGATTATCAAGTATTTCATTTGGTATTTCTGGGACAACACGTCCAACAATAGCGGCTAATTCATCTAGTATCCCTATAATAGGGCGTCCTTCTTGAATTTCACGACCCATTTCTCGAAGTCGATGATTTGTATCAGCATCTGCAATAACGACAGCATTTGCTCCATGAGGGTCGTGCATTAGGCTTTCTGCAACAGAGTATTTTATTGATTCAACTTTATTACGATCTAATTCTGAATTAACATCAATACCTACAACAGCAAAATTTCCTAACACAACAGCAGTTGCGTCATTCACTCCAGAAATTTCATTAGCGAGCTTTACTAAGTTTTTAGAAATTTGTTGACCTGTCTGGCGATCAATGTCTTCATCATCTACACTATTTTTAACATTAATTGGTGTGCCGTTATTTTTGGCTTCATCATCAGGATTAGGAGATCCTTGATTATTTGAACATCCGGTAAAAGCAAAAGCTAATAGTAGTATAACTACGAGTATATTTCGCATAAAAAACACTCCTTTTTCAAAGTTGAAGATTTTATTTTGTAGAAAGAACCATTTTTAAAAATTTGAAGCTGATTGCTCTATAGTATTAAATAAACAGCTAATATTAGATTTATTTCCTTGCTTTTTAATTTATTGTCTAATAAACCTTCTATCTTTATTCATCCTTTCATATATTTTAGCAACGCTTCATTCACAGCTTGACTTTTTATCGGTATCTAACTTGTTACACTCCAAAATAAAATAGCAACGGAGTAGGGGGCGGAAGCTTGAGGAAGATTTACGTGTTAGACACAAATGTATTATTGCAAGATCCGAATTCAATCTTTTCTTTCGAAGAAAATGAGGTAATCATACCTGCTGTTGTATTAGAAGAGGTTGATTCTAAAAAGCGTTATATGGATGAAATTGGTCGTAATGCAAGACAAGTATCAAAATTGATTGACCAATTAAGAGAAACAGGTAAATTACATGAGAAAATTCTTTTACCAAATGGTGGTTCCTTAAGAATTGAATTAAATCACCGTTCATTCCATCAATTACAAGAAATATTTGTTGAAAAAACAAATGATAATCGTATTTTAGCGGTAGCAAAAAACTTATCTTTAGAGGAACAGACAAAAGAAAATGGTCGAACGGTTATTCTGGTTAGTAAGGATACATTAGTTCGAGTGAAAGCAGATGCAATTGGGCTTATAGCAGAAGATTTTCTTAGTGATAGAGTAGTTGAAATTGATCATATTTATACAGGATTCCATGACTTATTTATAAGTAGTGATGACTTAAATAGATTTTATGATAAAAATGAATTAATCCTTTCTGAAATATCAAGTCAATCATTTTATCCAAATCAATTTATTATAATGAAAGACGATTTAGGAGGTTCTGCATCAGCAATTGGTAAGGTAGATCAAGTAGGTAAAAAAATTCAACGGCTCGTTTTTGATCATGATCATATTTGGGGTATCCGACCACGAAACGTTCAGCAAACAATGGCTTTAGAGTTACTATTAAGAACGGATTTGCCACTTGTTACACTTATTGGTAAAGCTGGGACAGGTAAAACACTGCTAGCTCTAGCAGCAGGACTAATGCAAACAGAAGATTTAGGCAGCTATAAAAAAATATTAGTTGCTAGGCCTATCGTGCCAGTAGGTAAAGATTTAGGGTTTTTGCCCGGAGAAAAGGAAGAAAAGCTAAGACCTTGGATGCAACCCATTTATGACAATCTAGAGTATTTGTTTAATACAAAGAAGCCAGGAGAGCTTGATGCAATACTTGCTGGGATGGGGTCAATTGAGGTAGAGGCGCTAACTTATATAAGAGGAAGAAGTATTCCAGAGCAAATCATTTTAATTGATGAGGCACAAAATCTAACAAAACACGAGGTTAAAACAATTTTAACTCGAGTAGGCGAAAGAAGTAAAATTGTCTTAATGGGAGACCCAGAACAAATTGATCACCCATATTTAGATGAATATAATAATGGTTTAACCTATGTTGTTGAAAAGTTTAAAGATCAACCAATTGCCGGACATGTCCGTTTAGTAAAGGGTGAGCGTTCTGGTTTGGCGCAGCTTGCTGCAGATTTATTATAGATTGATTGAGGAAGAGGCTGACAATATACATTGCCAGCCCTCGATCCTACTATGTTATTAGATAGCAACAATTTGCTTTACATTTTTAATCGGATTGGAAACATTTGAACCGTTTCCAAAATAAACATGAATAGGCCCATCTTCTTTTAAAGGCTTTCCTTTATTGCTGAATCCTAAGATTACGTCGTAAGCTTCCTGAATCGGTAACCTAAATGTCTCAGTATCGTTTATAAACTCGATACTTGTTGCATCGGATTGGATACCAGCGTTATTTAAAAATGGCTTTAACGGAATACCAAATGAGCCATTTAACGCTCTCTGCTTTTCATATGTACGTTCGGTTTTTAGAGTTGGAGGGTGGATAGCTCCTTCTCTAATTTCTCTTTCCCAATGCTTAGATACGGTCTTCGTATACTCTTCTAATTCATCTTTTGTTTCTTGTTCTTCGATAAAATAAGTAGTTAAATCAACTTTTCTATCATCAAAGATCCAAACGCCTGAATCTAAAGTAATCTGATAGTTTACTTTGCCTTTAATCATAATAATCGATTCCATTTCATACACTCCCTTACACCGCAAGTATAAGCTTTTATATCCTATTTGTCACATGAAAGATAAGAAACGCTATTCAACTTTCCTTGAATCTATGAATGGTCTGTTCATCACTTTACAAGTGTTATACATTTCAACTTATCATATAATTTTGCATTGCTTTTCAAGTGTTCAACTGATTTCTTTTATCCAGATAGCGTTCTTTTGAAATGAATAAAAGTATGAACAGGAACAATTTTTTAGAACATAGCGTCTATGAATAAGGGAGAAAAGTGTGTGTTAGTTGGCACTAGTTAGTTTATATGTAAGCTCTTTAAAAATATATGTATTGTTTGTCCTTGCTTTTTCAATGATTTGGATTTAATATTAATACATAGAATAGGGTAATCGCTCGGAAATGGAGGGATTAAAGTGGCGTCTGAGATAGCTATTGATCACCGAGAAAAAGCATTTGCTATATTAAAAGCTGATGCGGATAAGATCATGAGATTGATTAAGGTTCAAATGGATAATTTAACGATGCCTCAATGTCCTCTTTATGAAGAGGTTTTAGATACACAAATGTTTGGTTTATCTAGAGAAATAGACTTCGCTGTAAGAATAGGTTTAGTTGAGGAACGTGTAGGAAAAGAACTACTCGATTCACTTGAGCGAGAGGTGTCTGCATTACATGATGCATTTACATCTAAATAATTAATTAAAACTCAAACTAACTTCAAGTAAGTTTGAGTTTTTTTATTTCTTTTATGAAGATTTTTTAGAACAGGGATTTTACAAAAGAATTTTTCTATTGTAATCAATGAAAATGTGTAAGAAATTAACTAAAAGTTTGCAGTTGGTATTATAATACGCTTATCAATTTAAATTGCTTTATTCAACGTTTTTAGAGGAATTTTCTTTTACAATCGCGAACTTATAGTAAAATATAAATAGAACAAAGATTTAACTTAAAGATCAGATAAGGAAGAGATACCAGTGGTTAAAAAAATTCTAAAATCGTACGATTATTCATTAATATTAGCAGTGATTTTACTTTGCAGTTTTGGTCTTGTAATGGTTTATAGTTCTAGTGTCATTACAGCTGTTGCCCGATATGAGTTTGAACCTGATCATTTTTTTCAACGACAAAAGCTGGCTCTTTTAGCAGGGGGGTTTGCATTCTTGGTAATGATGATTCTGCCATATCGATTATTTATGAATAGCAAAATCTTAAAGCTAATCGTGCTTGGTTCTATTGCTTTATTGGGTTCATTATTTTTTTTCGGACATGTAGCAGGGAATGCAAAAAGTTGGATTGATTTAGGTGGTTTGAAACTTCAACCTGGTGAATTTGTAAAGCTAAGTGTGATTATTTATTTAGCAGCAGTCTATGATAAAAAACAATCTTATATTAATGAGTTTAGTAGGGGGGTATTACCTCCACTAATTTTTACAGGGATTATTTGTGCCTTCGTTATTATTCAACCTGATTTTGGGACAGCTTTTATTATTGGGATGATTGCAGTTTGTATGATTATATGCTCAGGCATGGCGTTAAAAAGTATTGTTAAACTACTCACGATAGTTTCGGGTTTTGGGATTTTAATGGTAACCATATTTACATTGCGAAATGGAAGCATTTTATCAGAAGAACAGCTTAGTCGTTTTGATGGAGTAGCGGATCCGTTTAAATATGAAGCTGGTGACGGATATCAGCTAGTAAATTCTTTTTATGCGATTGGATCTGGTGGACTTAAAGGCTTGGGGTTAGGTCAAAGTGTTCAAAAGTACGGTTATTTACCTGAATCACATACAGATTTCATTATGGCCGTTATTGCTGAAGAATTAGGGATATTCGGTGTCCTTTTCGTTTTGATTCTCCTCTCGTTTATCGTCTTAAAAGGGTTTTCAGTTGCTCGTAACTGTCAGGATCCTTTTGGTACATTACTAGCAGTAGGAATTTCGAGTATGATTGCTATCCAAGCAATGATTAATTTAGGCGGTTTAACAGGATTAATACCTATCACGGGTGTTCCATTGCCTTTTATAAGCTATGGGGGCTCATCTGTCGTATTGTTACTTATTTCGATGGGATTGCTTGTAAATGTATCTATGTTTACAACATATCGTGAAACCTATCAAAAGCCTTCCACATTAGAAACTAAGCAATCTGATGTCATAAAGCCTTTACAAAATCATCGCTCTTTGCATAATAGAAGCGAAGGTAAATATTGAGTAGAGTCTCTAAATTAGCTATTTCATGTAATAAGTAAATGCAACAAAAAGGAACGGACATATTGTCCGTTCCTTTTTGTTAATAACTATTTACTCGACGTCATCAGAATAATGATTACTTCTACTGACTAACAGTAGGAAGTAGCTAAGAAGACCAAACAAACAAGCGATAATTAGAGCGTGAGCTAAAGCGATATAAAGATTTAAACCAGAGACTACCACGAATGCACCTGAGGTAACTTGTAAACAAACCAGACAAAAGGCAATTATCCAGCCAAAATAAATGACTTTTTGATGTTTATAATGTTTAATAGCAAGCCATGTTGCATAAGCAATCCATATAAAGATAAATGCTGCTGCTAACCGATGCCCCATTTGTATCCATTCATGTAATGTAGTTGGCATACCGCTAGCTCGATTACTACAAAGCGGCCAACTTGGACAAGCCAAACTTGCCCCTTTATGTCTTACGTAAGCACCTGTATAAACAACAAAGTATGAATAGACGATAATACCTACCATATGAAACTTCATTTGTTTATTAATAATTAATGACTTTGCATTGAATTTCTTATCGACTTCAAATATCAATAAGGTTAATAGCAAGACAGACGCAAAGGAGATAAGTGATATACCAAAATGAAGAGCAAGTATTGCATCAGACTGACCCCACATAACAGCTGCTGCACCTATTAATGCTTGTAAGAAAAGAAAGAAAATAGATAGAAGGGCTAAAAATTTAGTCTCTCTAATATGACCGATTTTTCTCCAAGACCATATAGATAGGATGACAACAGTCATTCCAGCTAGACCACTAACCATGCGATGGCTAAATTCGATTACTAGTTCAAAAGTGATTTCGCTTGGAACAAGTTCGCCATTACATAGTGGCCAAGAATCTCCACATCCTGCTCCTGACTCAGTTTTCGTAACAAGGGCTCCACCGATCAAGACAAATAACATGATAATTGTTGTCATAACGGCAAACCATTTAAGAGGACGTTGCAAAATGTTCACCTACTTATATAGTTAAATGAAAAGAATGTAAATTTAAATACTTATCGATCGTACACAAAGTAACAAGAAAAGACAATATATATAGTGAAATGTTCACAAAGTTATACGATATCAGAATAAGGTTATGAAATCTTTCTTCCTCTTTTGTATAAAAGCTGTGCGTTAAATACAAGTTAAAGGAAACTGATCTAATCTATGGAGATTGATCTGCAATCCAATGTAGATATACCAACAAATAACCTAAAACCATCTATTTAAAGAATAGCGCTTGATAAACTCTAACAATGGAAGACGCTATATACATAACAGTTAAGTGTAGTTTGAATTTAGTACGAAGATAATCAGTTTATATTTAAGACTTGAATCTTTGAGTGGAGTTTGCTAGAAATAGATAGAGGATCTTCTTTTTCTGGGCACATTTTCTAAAAGTTTGTTAATCAGGACCTAATATGTGAGTGAAAAGGGTAGGTTTAAAGACCAAAAAGTAAGTAATACAGTGCTCTTTACAAACGATAAGCAGTATGAAATTCAATTTTTAAATAAGATAATTGGACATTATTAGAGATAATCGTATAATTCATAAGAATTGTTATTCAAATTATGATAAAATAAGAAAGCTTTGGTTTATTAAAGACTTGCCTCCTTCACAATTTCGACAAAAATACTTCATGATTTGTTCACAAATCATTGTGGAATTATGATTTAATATCTAAAGGAATGTTTTTAATTTATCGATTCTTAAAGTACTATATAATATAGCTAACAGGATGGAACCGCCTTCAATTTTACCCTACTAGTAGAAAAGTATTTTTAATGACTACATAGAACGATATGAAAGGTAAGGAGGTAATGAATTGGCGAATACAAAGGTTTTGGATGAATTATCAGTTCATTCAAATGACATGCACGAAACAACACTTTGGAAAGACTTCCTTGCTTTAATTAAAGTAGGTATTGTCAATTCCAATGCTATTACAACGTTTACCGGTTTATGGCTAGCTCTTTATTTTAGCGGAAAAGGGTTTATAGCTAATATAGATATTGTCATTTTTACATTAATAGGATCTTCCTTAGTGATTGCAGGATCATGTGCGATTAATAATTACTATGATCGAGATATTGATCATTTAATGAAACGTACGAAAGATAGGCCAACAGTTACTGGCAAGGTTAACCCACTTCATGCATTATGGTTAGGGATTTTTCTTCTAATCATTGGATTTGCATTTATGTTAATGACAACTTTAACTGCAACAGTCATTTCTTTAGTTGGGGTTGTAACGTATGTATTCCTATATACAATGTGGTCTAAACGACTATATACAATTAATACTGTAATAGGAAGTGTATCTGGTGCAGTACCACCATTAATTGGTTGGGCAGCGATTGACTCTAACTTAAGTGTCATGGCTTGGGTTCTATTTTTGATTATGTTTATCTGGCAGCCGCCACACTTTTTAGCATTGGCAATGAGACGTTCTGAAGAATATCGAGCAGCGAAAATCCCGATGCTACCTGTTGTTCATGGGTTTGAAATAACAAAGCGACAAATTATGATTTGGATTATCTGTTTACTTCCATTACCTTTATATTTATACGAGCTGGGTGTTGGTTTTCTTATTTTAGCAACAGTACTAAATGTAGGTTGGATTATTATGGGAGTTAGAGGATTTAAGAATAAGGATATAGAGATGAAGTGGGCTACAAAAATGTTTGTATATTCTATTAATTATTTAACTATTTTGTTTGTATCAATGGTGCTTTTTACCATTGTTTAATTGCGAAATTCTTTCTTTTAAAGAATTTATTTATAAAAGAGTCCCTGAAAAAATTATGATGGGAATTTAAATCACTGAAAGAGGGGTTTGATTTAGCTATGAGAAAATGGCTGACAAAATGGCGTCTATTATCATTATTCACAGCAATGACGCTTGTTTTAGCCGGCTGTGGTGAACCGTATCTTTCCACGCTTGAACCTGCTGGTAAGGTAGCGGATATCCAATACGACCTAATGAAGTTAAGCACACTCATTATGGTTGTTGTCATTGCAGTCGTAACAGTAATCTTCGTTTACGTTGTCATAAAATTCCGTCGACGCAAAGGTGAAGAGGATAACATTCCTGTACAAGTTGAAGGGAATCATAAGCTAGAAATTATCTGGACTGTTATTCCAATTCTTTTACTACTTGTTTTAACAATTCCGGTTGTCACTGCGACATTTAATCTAGCAGAAGTAGATGCGATTGATGATGAAAATCGTAAACCAGAAGATGCGATCGTCGTAAATGTTACAGCGAATCTTTACTGGTGGGAATTTGAATACCCAGACTATGGTGTTATCACAAGTCAAGATTTAATCGTTCCAACTGATGAAAAAGTTTACTTCAACTTAATTTCAAAGGATGTAAAACACTCATTTTGGATTCCGTCTATAGGTGGGAAAATGGATACAAACACCGAAAATACGAACCAAATGTGGTTGACTTTTGACTCTAAGCGTATGGATCAGGCAGATGCCGGTGAATATTTCTATGGTAAATGTGCCGAGTTATGTGGTCCTTCACATGGATTAATGGATTTTAAAGTAAAACCAATGTCAAGAGACGATTTTGACCAATGGATCTCTGATATGAAAAATGCTCAAGCTGTTGCTACAACAGATACAGCCGTTCAAGGTGAGCAGTTATTTGAAGAAAAAGGTTGTATTGGATGTCATGCTGTCTCGCCGACTGATGAGCGACCACCTGCTGCAAGAACTGCGCCAAACTTAGCAACATTTGGTGAACGTGCACGAGTTGCAGGTATCTTAGATCACAACGAAGAAAATGTTCGTGACTGGTTAAAAGATCCTGAAACATATAAGCCAGGTAATAAAATGACTAATTCTTATCCTGAATTAAATGATGAAGAGCTAGATGCTCTAACAGAATACTTAATGGGACTCAAAGTTTCTAGTAAGTAATTTTTTAGCAAAATGAAAAGGGAGGTAACACTGTGAGCACGTTAACTCAGAAAAAAGGGACAGGTGCGGTCATATGGGACTACTTAACAACAGTAGACCATAAAAAAATCGCCATCCTTTACCTGATAGCCGGTGGCTTCTTCTTCCTTGTTGGTGGATTAGAAGCATTACTGATCCGTATTCAGCTAGCTGTTCCAAATAGTGACTTTGTTAGTGCAGGTCTTTATAATCAAGTACTAACTATGCACGGAACAACAATGATTTTTCTAGCTGCAATGCCGTTATTATTCGCATTAATGAATGCGGTTGTACCATTACAAATAGGAGCCCGTGATGTTGCATTTCCATTCTTAAACTCTTTAGGATTTTGGTTATTCTTCTTCGGTGGAGTTTTCTTAAATCTAAGTTGGTTTTTAGATGGAGCACCTGACGCAGGTTGGACATCTTATGCATCATTAGCAGTAAATTCACCAGGTCATGGTGTGGATTTTTATTTACTTGGATTACAAGTATCAGGGTTAGGTACGCTTATTGCCGGGATTAACTTCCTAGCAACAATTATTAACATGCGTGCGCCTGGAATGACATACATGCGTATGCCATTGTTTACATGGACTACATTTGTAGCCTCAGCACTTATTTTATTTGCTTTCCCTGCATTAACTGTAGGTTTAGCGTTACTAATGTTTGACCGTTTATTCGGTACAGCATTCTTTAACCCAGAATTGGGTGGTAACACAGTCATTTATGAACATTTATTTTGGATTTTTGGACATCCTGAAGTATACATCTTGGTATTACCTGCCTTCGGTATATTCTCAGATATTCTACCGACTTTCGCAAAGAAAAGACTGTTTGGGTACTCTTCAATGGTATTCGCTACAGTATTGATCGGTTTCTTAGGATTCATGGTTTGGGCTCACCATATGTTTACAACTGGGTTAGGTCCAATAGCTAATGCTATCTTTGCAGTTGCAACCATGGCAATTGCTGTACCAACAGGTATTAAGATATTTAACTGGCTATTTACAATATGGGGAGGATCAATTAAATTTACTTCTCCAATGATTTGGGCAATCGCTTTTATCCCTACATTCGTAATGGGGGGAGTAACAGGTGTTATGTTAGCTGCAGCAGCGGCTGACTACCAATATCATGATACTTATTTTGTTGTCGCTCACTTTCACTACGTAATCGTTGGTGGTGTTGTATTTGCCATCTTTGCAGGAGCAACTTACTGGTGGCCAACAATGTTTGGTAAAATGTTGAATGAATTAATGAGTAAAATTACTTTTGTTCTTTTCTTCATTGGATTCCATTTAACTTTCTTTATCCAACATTTCTTAGGTTTAATGGGGATGCCTCGTCGTATCTTTACTTACTTACCTGGACAAGGTTTGGATACAGGTAATGCTGTTAGTACAGTTGGTGCTTTCTTTATGGCTGTTGCAACCATTGTTTTATTGATTAATGTTATTCACACGTCAGTAAAAGGTAAAAAGGTTGGTAGAGATCCATGGGGTGACGGTCGTACCCTTGAGTGGGCGATTTCATCACCACCACCTGAATATAACTTTAAACAAACACCACTTGTTCGTGGCTTAGATGCACTTTGGGTAGAAAAAATGGAAGGCAACAAAGAAATGACACCTGCTGAACCTCTTGGTGACATTCATATGCCTAATGGTTCAATATTACCGTTCATTATTTCATTTGGTCTATTCGTTGCTTCCTTTGGATTATTATACCGTGTGGAACAGAGTTGGGCGTTACCAGTTATTTTTGTAGGATTTATTATTACATTTGCTGCAATGTTCTTCCGTTCAGTAATTGATGATCACGGGTATCATATTCACAAAGAAGATTTGCTTAAAGATGATAAAGGAGGGAAAGCATAATGGCACATGTGGAAGAAAAATTAACAGCTGAAAATTTTCCGGCATCGCCTGAAAAAGCTACCCTCGAAGGCAAAAATAAATTCACTGGATTTTGGCTATTTCTAGGTGGAGAGACTGTTTTGTTCGCAAGTCTCTTTGCTACTTTCCTAGCACTAAGAGAGTCAAATGCAGGAGGCGCAACAACCCAAGAATTATTTGAAATACCACTAACATTTGCTGCAACGATGATACTTCTGGTATCAAGTTTGACAAGTGTTTACGCTATGTATCATATGAAGAATTTTAACTTTGCAAAAATGCAACTTTGGTTAGGTATAACTGTTCTTCTTGGTTTATCTTTCTTAATATTAGAAATTTATGAGTTTTATCACTATATTCATCACTATGAATTTACAATTCAAAGTAGTGCTCTTGGTTCCGCGTTTTATACGTTAGTTGGGACACATGGATTACACGTTGCATTCGGTCTTTGTTGGATCACTACCTTAATTGTACGTAACGCTAAACGTGGCTTAAGTCTATATAATGCTCCTAAATATTATGTAGCTAGCTTGTATTGGCATTTTATTGATGTAGTGTGGGTGTTCATCTTTACTGTTGTATACTTAATGGGAATGGTGGGATAAATTGATGGCAAATAATCATAATTCGGCAAACCCAAAAGTAGATTTAGCCTATAGACGTAAGAAAAATGCTGAAGAAATGAAACATCAGGTTGTTACATTTTCTATGTTGATTTTTCTAACAATTGTTGCATTTATTGCGGTTGGTTATGAGGGCGTAGCAGAGTGGTTTAAAGCTCCCTTTATAATTACCCTTGCAATCGTGCAGGTGATATTCCAACTATACTATTTTATGCATATGAGTCATAAAGGTCATGAAACTGCAGCTTTGTTTTTGTTCTCAGGTGCTGGTGTAGCAGGTATTACAATTTTAACATTCGTAACTATTATCTGGTGGTAAAATGAGCAATCGGCTTTATAAGCCGATTGTTTTTCTTTGTTTATGGCTCTTTACTAAAAGTTTGCTGCACTCACATTTAAAATAGTATGCTTTTGGACTATTTCTTATGAAATTATAGCTATTTCATAAGAAATAGACAAAGTGATTATGCGAAAATGCACAGCTTATTACGAAAGAAACATACTATGTGAAAATAGCCATGTTTATAGACCAAGATTCATTTATGCCGCTAACACCTAATTGTCATAGAACGTCCATTGATACGGAATTATGTGAAGTGTATAATAGTTTTAGGACTAACTTAAGGAGCTGAAAAGAGATGAGCTTTGATATATTTGGATTTCGTGCGTTATGGAGTCCATATTATTTAGTCGCAATGATCTTAGTATTGGTCTTATATTTTATGATTATCGGACCATGGCGGTCTAAATTTAAAGATAGCAGCCCTGTTACAACTAGACAACAAATTTTGTTTATCACAGGTGTTGTTACACTTTATATTAGTAAGGGAAGCCCTGTTGATTTATTGGGGCATATTATGTTTAGTGCGCATATGACACAAATGGCTATTTTATATTTAGTGGTTCCCCCATTACTTATTCTTGGTATTCCACAATGGTTATGGAAATGGGTTATTAATCGTCGAATTATTCGACCGATAATGATTGTATTTACACAACCGATCGTAGCTCTTATCTTATTTAATGGTGTATTTTCTATTTATCATATCCCATTAGTTTTTGACTTTGTAAAAACAGATCCTGTCTATCACGCTGCGATGACAACAATCATCTTTATTGCTTCCTTATTCATGTGGTTGCCTTTGTTAAATAATACGTTACCCTCTTGGAAATCGTTAACTGGTATTAAGAAGCTTGGATACATTTTTGCAGATGGCATCTTGCTAACTCCAGCATGTGCTCTTATTATTTTTGCTACAGATCCGTTGTATTTAACTTATTCTGAATCACAAGCTTGGATAAATGCTCTTCAATTATGTGTTCCTGCAGACACACTGGCTGGTTTAAACTTAACTGGACCTGAAATGTTTAATACACTACCAACTGTTGAAGATCAACAACTAGGTGGAGTCATTATGAAGATTATACAAGAAATTGTATATGGAGCAATCTTAGCTTATGTCTTTTTTGAATGGGCTCGTAAGGAACGACAAAAAGACGAGCTTGAATTAAAGAAAGACTATAGACTTGATCCTGTAAAGTGATTATGGTGCTAATTCTATATGATGGGACAAACTAGCTGATAAGACCCTTCATTCGATTTTAATAACCATTTACAACTATACATAGATAATTTTGCTTACGAAAGGATTAAAAATGAATACGTCATTACCAATATTACCTACCATAAGCACAGCTTTTATTGTTTTAAGTGCAGTAACAGTAGCAATAGGTTGGTACTTCATAAAGCAACGGAAAATTGAAGCACACCTTAAAACGATGACATTAGCAGCCATTTTTGCTGTTGCATTTTTTGTCATTTATGCATCTAGAACAATTTTTGTTGGAAATACAGCATTTGGAGGACCAGAATCTATTAAAATATATTATACAGTCTTTCTAGTTTTTCATATTACTTTAGCAACTGTAGGGGCTGGATTTGGAATCTTTTCACTAATAACTGGTTATAAGAAAAATTATAAAATACATCGAAAGCTTGGACCAATTACAAGTATTATTTGGTTTTTTACTGGGATAACTGGTGTTACCGTATATTTATTACTGTATGTTTTCTACAGTGGTGGTGAAACTACGTCTGTTATTAAGGCAATCTTGGGTTTTTAAACATATTATTAGGGTGGTTTAGAATATTATGTTCTAAACCACTTTTTTTGTTCGAAAAAGGGATAAGTTTTATCGAAATTATTAGTTCTAAAACTAACATTAGGCTAACTTTGTGACGGCCTATTGTTTGTGTCTAGTATACCGAGACATGAAATAATAGCTTTTTATGCTATACATGGATTCATCAACTTATTCTAACTTGTAAGGTTCATTCGCAACTCTTTTATGATGACAAAATCAAAAAGAGGGGGGACAATATTTTGATCGAAATATTAACAAATCGACTAATGATAATACCTTGTTCTCTTGATATTGCTAAATCAATTGTTTTTCATCGGAAGGAATTAGATGTGCGATCACCAATCGTATTTCCCTATAACTGGCCATCGGCTTTAGTAAAGAGCTTTTTACCTTATTATATTGAGTGTCTGGAGACAAAAGAGAAGGAAAATGATTGTGGTCTATGGTTAATTATTCTATATGAGGAGAAGAAAATAATTGGGGATATCGTTATGCAGGGTAAGCCTCATAAAGAGGGTAAAATAGAACTGATTTATCATGTCGAGGAAAATGGTCTTGATGAAACAATTGCATTCGAAGCAGTAGATGCTTTCATCGATTGGTTAACCTATCAGAAGTCCGTTAAAAAAATTGTAATGGAATGTGATGTTAAGCAAGTGGATTCAATTAGACTTTACGATAAACTTGGCTTGATCTGTACGAAAAAGGAAGGGAGCTTCTTACAGTGGGAGATTCAGAAAAGAGATCTAAATTCATCGTAACCTAAATAGGATTTTTTAAAAATCGAAGAACATCAAACTTTGAGTATAAGCTTGAAAGAGAATTTAGTAATTTTAGTGATTACATTGGTGGGAGTGGTTGCACTAAATTAACTCAATTCCACCTAAAAAAGATACATCCACCAATTGGAAGATCAGTGTTATTTGACTTCTTTTAATGTAAGTTTTAGAAGATAAAAGATAAAAGATAAAAGCGAAACCTAAAGGCTTCGCTTTTTAAATCTTAAATGTAAGTTTTATTAATCCAGCTTCACGAGCAGAATTATAAATGATCAGGATCATTGGACCAATAAAAAATCCAAGAACACCAAAGAGTTTCAGTCCTAAATACATAGAGATAAGAGTGGCTAATGGTGATAAACCAATTTGTTTGCCCATTACTTTCGGTTCAATTGTTCTTCTGATCACTAGTAAAATGACCGTTAAAACGCCTAATTTTGCTGCTAATGTCACATCACCAGTAATAAGTTGATATAAAGTCCATGGTCCCATAATAATAATTGATCCAATTAAAGGTATTACATCAATGATCCAAATGAGTATAGACATAATGAGTGCTATTTCGGGAGCAATAATCAACAACCCTATAAATGAAACGATAAAGATGATGATACTTACCAAGAATTGTGCTTTAATAAACCCCATTACGACAAAGGATAATCGCGAAGTCATAAACGTTACCTTTTCAGCTGTTTTTTCTGTTAAGTAAGAGTATGCCTTCGTCTTAAGTCTAGGAAGCTCTAGCATGAATAGAAAGAGAGCGATTAAGTACACGATCATATTTACTAAATAATTCGGTATGTTAGTGAAAATCGCTTTTACATTATCTATATTGACATAACTAGTTAACTCTGTTCTAGTTTTTTGCAGAAAGGATGTTACTTGATTACTTACTTCATCTACAATACCTTGTGGAAGATCTTCCATTGTTGTTGAAATGTCATCTTCGAAATTTTCCCAAACAAGTGTGATTTCATTTATATAAGATGGCGCATTTTCGGCAATTTGAATGACTTCACCAACTACTTTTGTCGTTAAAATATAACCACTAACACCAATTAAAATAACAAAAATAAGAAAGGTTATTAATACAGATAAATGTCGTTTTAATTTACCTCTATGATGTAAAAGTCTAATAGCCGGTTCAAGAAATAGTGCTGTAAAAAAAGCGAGAATAAGTGGTAGGGAAATTGGTAAAATAAAAAAAACAATGATACTTATTAAGATTAAAAAAAGAATCGTAAAAAACATACGTTTAGTAAAAAAAGTGGTCAAGATTGTGCTCCTCTCATACAATTCATCCTTCTTTTATTATAGACTTAAGTTAAAGGAAAACAAAGGGTTTCAATCCATTTTGAGCTAATAATTGTAACTAAGCTACTTATTGAAATATAAAAAGCAAAGGAAACGAATCCTTTGCTTTTTATATTTACTGTACTTGTTGAATCGCTTCAGATACTTGTTTTAAAAGTCTATTACTGGTGTTTACTACAGCTGCTGGAAAGTGTTCACCCTCACCATACTCTACACCGTGAGGATAATAGTGTTTTCCTAATAAAGGAGTGATTAATTTAATATGAGCGTGGCGAGAATCAATTTCACCCTCGATTGCAAACCCCTGTACTCTCAAGTAAAATACTTCATCCTTAACATCAATTTTACGATCATAGGTAACACGCTCGTAATCCCATTGTCCAGCTCTTACAAGACCGATCTCTTCCATAATTTCATCTAAACGAGAAAGATCAATCGTAAGACCTTCAATACCTGTATTTTCCATTTTCATATGTATATCCCTCCAAATGCCTTTTCACCATTTATATTATAGCTTATTTCATTTAAAAAAATAAAGCTCAACGTCCAGTTTAAAGAATTCTTACTGGATAAGTTGATTGCATGATGCCAATGTCCAAGTATGACCCACATGTATAAGTCTTCTTTTAAATAATAGTACGAAAGACAACAACTTGCAATGTTATTTTCAAAGTGATATTGCAAGTAAAGACAAATTTGTTTTCTTTAGGACGTATCTCTTTTAAAATTTTTGGATTTCCTACTAAATATATTGATCTTGTGTGTAATTTAGTTAAAGTCGAGCAACTAATGCAAACAAGGTGCTATAATATAAGTAGAAATCCTGTTGTTATTCCTTAGGGTCTCTGAAATAGGAGAGCAGACGTTTAGCTAAATTTCATGTCGGGAATAATAGTAAAAATAACTTAAAGTAGCAATACCTAGAATAACATCCGAAGGTTTTCATATAATCCTAGAAGAGAAGTGTAAAAGGAGGGGTTTTAACTGCGTATTATCATTAGAACGGTTGTCATTTTCCTAATTATATTTCTAAGCTATACTTTATTTATATATTTTGGTGAATATACTCCAAATGAGCAACATGAAGATGAGAAAAACCAAATCTCAAATGAAGAGTTAAAAACAGAAGAGAATGTACCGAAGGAGAAATTATCTAGTCTTCCAGACGAGGGAATATTAACACTAATGGATAAATCATCTGAGGAAGTTACCGCTCTTTTAGGTGAACCAAATAGGATTGATCCATCTGCATATGATTATGATTGGTGGATTTATCAAACAGCTAAAAATGTGTATCTCCAAGTTGGAATTCAAGATCAAAAGGTTGTTACTGTTTATGGAATTGGTAGTGAACTAAATGCTAGTCCATTTAAAATTGGACAAACTGTGCAAGATGTATTTAAAATTGCATCGGTTTCACCAAGCTTAAGTTTAGAGCATGGAGGAAACTCCTATCGGTTTGAATTTTCAGAGGAAGATATGAACACTAGACCAACAGTTAAAATAGATGATGTATTTGTTCAATTATATATTGATAAATTTGATGGTGCTTTATCAAGTATTAGAGTCCTAAATGCTGAAACATTTGTAAAACAACGATCTTATGAAGTGACTTATCGTGGTGAATTGCTAGATGCTGAAGAAATTAGTGAAGAAAAATGGGAGAAAATCGAGGATGGAATGGAGCAACAAATTCTATCAATTACTAATTTAATTAGAGCAAGGCATAATGTTCCAGCTGTCAATTGGGATGAAAAGACAGCAAAGGTAGCCTTTTTACACAGTGAGGATATGAAGGTGAAGAAGTACTTTTCTCATGAATCAAAAAATGGAGATACTCTAGTTACACGATTAGCTGAATTTGATGTTAAATACGAAATGGCTGGAGAAAACATTGCAGCACAGTATGTAGATGGAATTGCAGCTTCTGAAGGTTGGTTAAACAGTAAAGGACATCGTGAGACACTATTAAACAAAGAGTTTACACATTTGGGTGTGGGTGTCGATGAGCTATATTACACACAAAACTTCATAAAGATTAGAGAACAGTAAAGGTAGGGACGCTCTATACAAGTAGTCTATGAAAAAGGAAGGTTTGGTTATATCCAACCTTCCTTTTTTGTATATCTCTGACTTATTTCAAAAGATTGTTGTTTTAGAAAAGAGCCTCCATTAGTTACGCTCTTTTCTAAAAGTTTGTTGCTCTAGTAAAAACAGCCATTAGTTATAAAAAATTTAAGATCTTCGATATGCACAAAATGATCATATTCATCGGCGGTTATATAAATAAGACTTTTAGTTAAAGTATACATTTTTTTGTTAATTGTCGTTTATGAAATTGGTACTTATAGTCAGAATAACGTATAAAATGGGCGAACATTTAATGTTTAATATTGATATTATAGTATAGGCAAATGTATTAGTGAGGTGAAGATCATGACAGAGAAGAAAACACATCCATCTGTTCAACAATTTAAGGAATTTGTAAAATCACATCCAATGCTTGTGCAAGAGGTTAGGAAGGACAACAAATCGTGGCAAGAAGTTTTTGAGGATTGGTATTTACTTGGTGAGAATGATGCAATTTGGAAGCAATATAGAGGTACATTAGATGAAGAACAAGTAGGGTCTGAAAATGAAAAAGTTGATTTTATGGCCCAAATGATCTCAGGGATTAAAAATATGGATGTAAATACGGTTAATCATCATATTTCAAATTTGAGTAGTACTATTTCTACAATACAAGGGTTATTTGATCAATTTGGCGTATCAAAGGGTAGTAGCCAACATTCTTCAAATAGTAATTCACAACCTTTTTCGTTTAGAAAGGATTAAGCTACTTACTTTTTACAAGTAAGTGGGGGGGATCAAATGAGAATTGAAGTTCAAGAATATATTCGTTCTAATAGTGAAAGGCAAAAATTTATAAGAGAACAACCTCATTGGTATCGAAAACTTTCTAGGAACCCAAACGACCTTGAATCATTAGAAATTAATATGATGAATTATTTTCAGAAAACAATTCCTCACAAAGTAGAGCAGTTTTCCAATTCCATACAAATGGCGCAAATGATGATTGGAATGTTTCACGCCATGAAACAACAAGATTAAAACGACTTGTCTTCAAGTCGTTTTTACATTGTCAAAGAAGTTATAAGATACTTGGACTTTGGATAATCGCTTCGACTACCAGTTCCAGCAGACTGATCTTAGAGGAATAAAACAAATCCATTTTTTCGCTTGCAGAGAAATAGGTTAATTTCTATTCATGATTTAATCAAGTGTTGTAAACAATAGACAAAAAGGAGGCAAAAAAATGAAGCAGTTATTGACTCTTGTTTTTATATTGTTTGTAACAACAGGATGTGTTGAAGATAAACCAAAACCAGAGAGTAATGTAGAGATCGTTCCTATTAAAGTGGCAGACCTTAAACGGGAATCGATAGAAGTGACCGTTCATCAACAACCAAACCTTGAGTTAGCCATTAAACATCATATTCATAATCAGGATGTTTATGTAGAGTGTTACATTCCTCATTTTATTTTTAAAGAAAAAGGAGGAAATAAAAGGAACGGTGAAGGACATATTGAAATTTTTGTAGATAACAAAAAAATGAGCGAAATGAATACTGCGGCCTTTATTATAAAGGGTTTGGAAAAAGGTGGACATGAAATGCGGTTAGAAGTTATTCATAATGATTCTTCCAGCTATGAACTCAATAAAACAATTGAATTTACGATTGAATAGGGTTCTCTGTTTTTAAATTTGTGCATTTCGTGATAAAATGAATGTCGGAGGTGCAAATACTCTATGTTTGCTACAATTGAAAGCATGTTACTACTTGATGAGGCGGATCAGCTTGCGCGTTTAGTACTTCAGTCTAAGCCAGCAGAAGAATATCGTCTTAGTTACCATATATTAAAAAATGACCCGATTGCCCAAGGACTTATATCTCAATTTACTAAAACGAAGGACTTGTATGAAGATGTTCAACGATTTGGTAAATACCATCCTGATTACCGAAGAATAACAAAGGACATGCGTGAAATTAAAAGAGAACTCGACTTAAATGAGAGTGTGTACACTTTTAAAAAGGCAGAGAATGAACTTCAAGCATTACTTGATGAGATTAGTATGCAGATTGGTCAAGCTGTTTCTGAACATGTCAAGGTCCCTTCAGGAAACCCTTTCTTTGATACAGGGTCAAGCTGTGGTGGTGGCTGTGGTTCTGGCGGTGGTTGTGGTTGTAAAGTTTCATAAACGAGTCTTAGGACTCGTTTCCTTTTTTATTGTCTAAGAAATTATGAAATTCTTGTATTGCGTATCGATAATCGTTCGACACACAACCTCCAGCAGTCCGCTTTCATATCCCACTAGGGGAAAACTTTACATGAAATTGAAGGTATAGACCATCTTCTACCATTAATGTGTGTCTTATATTTGTCAGGGCTGAACAGGCGTTTGCATTTTTGTTCTTGTTAGAATTATAATTATTTGTTAGACTTTAAAAGAGAATTGTAATGAGGAAAATAAAAAAGAGCCTAGAAGAAATAAGGGAGAATTAATATGTTTGAAAAGCGTCAAGGAATCGTCGTTTGGCTTCATTCTTTAAAGCATATAAAAATGCTTAGGAAATTTGGAAACGTTCACTATGTTTCAAAACGATTAAAATATGTTGTATTATATTGCAATATGGATATGGTAGAGCAAATCGTACAAAAGCTAACATCCTACTCGTTTGTTAAACATGCAGAACCGTCCTATAAACCTTATTTAAAACTTGAATTTGAATCAAAAATAGATAAAGCAAAAGAATACGATTATAAAATTGGTTTATAAATAACCTTTTTTCAAAAAGGTTATTGCAAATTAACAACGTTAAATTGGTCATTTGAATTTTACAAAAAGAAATTAAGTACCTTTACCCAAGCGAAAGTAATAGTCAAATAAATGAAAAAGACTGCCTTCAATGAACGAGTGTTAAACAAGTATTCGTTTCCAAGGTCAGTCTTTTTATTTATGCCTATTTTAAAACATGCTTGTCATTAAATAGGTTTTTTTCTAAAAGTTTGTTGCACGTTGTAAAATCGCAGCTATTTAAACGAAAATAACGTAGTAATTAAGTGAAAGGAGCACGTTGTGAATACAGAAAATGTATGTTTTTATAAGGATTCATTGTAGCAATTAAAATCATTTTGTTTATTTTAATGGTGGGATATAATGGTTTAATCTTAAGATACCTATTAAATGTTGATAATATAGTTCAAGTTCATTAAACATAGTTGAGGGCTTCACATTAACCTGTATAATTTCTTTATTTAAACTTTCAGCTAGCTCTTCAAATAATTCATATCGCTTATTCACCTTAAAATTAGGATTGGGAACCCCTTCACGACAGATATATAGTGCTTGGAAATTCCCTGGGTTAGTAGGATGCATAGTAACTATTAAGGATGATACATTAATTTCCTTAACTTTTGTATGTAAGGCAATCAACTTCGAAACACGATGTTGATTTGACTTTGCTATTTCAAAAAGTTCATATATATCAGAATAACCTTCCCCTAATTCAATAAAACGTTGTATCATAAATTCACTTCCCTTTTCAAATGAGTTAAATGCCCATTATAAATAAATTTTACTATATCATGAAGTTTAACATTTGAGAAGTTAACAAGGTTGTTACCGAAGCGATTTTAAAAGTTTTATACAAAGGGTTAATAGTTAATACCCAAGGCCATTGAAAAGTAAAGGTGGAGATTTGGTTGTCGAGCACTTATGAAAGCACCAAAAAATTATAAATTCACTGATAAACGAAAAAAACCTACAGATATTCTCTGTAGGGTCCTTCATAACCTTTTAACTAGAAAAGGTTGAAGGCAAAGGGAGAGGAGAAACCGGAGGAAGAACTTATGGGGAAACGTAAGTCTTCTCCGCGGTTGGCAACAACATCAACGAGTCGATGTTGTTACTACTCATTATCACCAATTGGTCTTTCTGTATACATAAAAGAAAAATTTTTTCAAAGTATCGAAGTAAGACAACATATTGTAACGTATGGAAAAGCTATGGTAGGATAAGGTGAATCTTTTAATTGAAGGTAGTCATTAAACAATCAATCTATATGGAAATAGCTTAGGTGAGGGTTTCTTTCGCAATGTTTGTTGATTTCTGTAAATAGTTTATTGTAAGGATAATACTTATTTTCTTGCTCTTTTCGCTTACATTTTAAATAGAATAGAGCCTAAATAAAAAAATAGTGGTGATAGTATGAGAGTAGTATCGGGAAATTATAAAGGTAGACAATTAAAAGCCGTACCAGGCGTAACAACTAGACCTACAACTGACAAGGTTAAAGAGGCAATTTTTAATATGGTTGGTCCATATTTTGACGGTGGAATAGCTTTGGACTTATTTGCCGGGAGCGGTGGTTTAGGAATTGAAGCCTTGAGTAGGGGAATCGAGCATTGTATTTTTGTTGATCGAGAAGCAAAAGCTATTCAAACTATACATAAAAACTTAGATGCATGTCAGGTGGAAGATTCATCGGAAGTTTATAGAAATGATGCTGAACGAGCCTTAAAGGCAATCGTTAAGCGGGAGCTCTCTTTTCGGTTAATATTTTTGGATCCTCCTTATAAACAACAAAGGTTGAAAGCGCTTATTGAATTGATTAGTGAGAAAAATTTGTTGCAAAGAAATGGTTTTATCGTAACGGAGCATGGTTCAGAAATTTATCTTTCTGAAGAAATTAGTCAATTTATTCAAGTTAAACAAGAAACATATGGAATGAGCTCAATAACTATTTATAGGTTAAAGAGTCATCTTGGGGAGGAATAACCGATGGGAAGTATTGCTGTATGTCCAGGAAGCTTTGATCCAATAACATTTGGTCATTTGGATATTATTAAGAGAGGTGCAAAGGTATTTGATCAAGTATATATTTGTGTATTAAATAACTCGTCTAAACAACCATTATTTTCTGTAGAGGAAAGATGTGAACTAATTAGAGAAGCGACAAAAGATATTCCAAATGTATGTGTTGAATCCTATAAAGGACTCCTAATGGAATACGCTCGTGAAAAACAGGCACAGACGATTTTAAGAGGATTAAGAGCTGTATCTGATTTCGAGTATGAAATGCAAATTACATCGATGAATAGAGTGTTAGATGCAAATATTGAAACGCTTTTTATGATGACAAATAATCAGTTCTCATTTTTAAGTTCTAGCATCGTTAAGGAAGCTGCAAAGTACAAAGGCGATATCTCAGAGTTAGTACCTGAAGTTGTAGAAAAGGCACTAAAAAGTAAATTTATTGAATAAGCAAAGGTGAGGAAAATTTTCCTCACCTTTTATTTATAGGCTCTTTTCTAAAAGTTTGTTGCTCTAGTACTAATAAAAATGGGCTTTTGGATTTTTTTGATCTAAATTAGAGCTTTCCAGTGCGATATTAGAGTAATTTAGCGAATAGAGCGCGAAGCTAGACTGAATTCGCTAAGATTTACTTTTACGAAAAACAACAATCTTTGCGAAAACAGCTATTTATAAGAATTTCCCATAGCCTAGCAACTTTTGAACCTCACCCTCTCCTTAAAATAGGTCAACATCTATAAGGGACCGCTCATCGTGTTAATCTATATCACTGCGAAGTGGTCTTAGTTAATACGACGCTAAAACGACTCTCGGCTATTTATTTGTGGAGGGATTGGCTTTGCTTTAAGCCTGCCGATGATCCCTTGATCTCGCTCCAATCTGCTCGTCTTATCCTTTTTACCGATAAACGGACGCCTTACGATTATCCCTTTTAGTGGTCTGTAAAAAGATTTCTTTTTCCATATATAAAAATATAGATGACTAATGACATAATCGTAATTAGCGGGCCTATATGAATAATTAATTCCCAATATGCTCTCGCCCATTCAGGACTATGAGTCATTAAGAAAACAGGAAGCTCATTAGATTGATAGGATTTTAAATTCAAATATAGTGGTTTAAACAAAAGGAACGCAATAATCGACGAGTAGATTCCTTGCATGATTCTTGCGAAAAAAAACGGTTTAAAACGAATATCGGTTTCAGCTAGTATGCTTGCTACTTGAGCTTGAATCGACAATCCACCAAAGGCCAAAATAAAACTTGCTATCACCACTTTATCTTGTAGGCTTGCCGTTGTGTCACTAACTAGTTGGTTACCTAAGGTAATTTCGAAAATGCCAGTTATAAGGGGAACGCTTAAATCCTTTGCCATATGTAAAAGAACTAATCCTCCAGATAATGCATACGAGATAATTTCCGTAACATGAATTAAAGCCAGTATTTTGTTAAAAACAGAGAATATGATGATGAATCCGCCGATCATCAATAATGTTTGAATGGAAGAGATCACAGCGTCACCAAGCATTTTCCCCAGAGGACGTTTTTCGTCAATTCTAGTAGTATGTAGCTCTCTAAAAGCCAATCTTAATGGGGGTACAAATGTATACTTTTTATCTGAAATAGGTGTCTTTTCACTTCTACCATAAAATCTCATTGTTAAACCAACACAGAGATTACTTAAATAATGTGCTGCAGCTAGTAAAATGCCAAGAGAAGGATCCTTAAAAAAACCTACCGCGACAGCTCCAAATATAAAGAGTGGATTAGAAGAGCTTGTGAATGATACTAAACGCTCAGCCTGTATGGATGTTAGTTGCTTTTCTTGTCTCATTCTTGCCGTAAGTTTAGCTCCTGCCGGATTACCTGATGCCATTCCCATTGCCCAAATAAATCCTCCGACTCCAGGAACACGGAAAATAGGCTGCATTAAGGGTTCTAATAATACACCGATAAATTTCACCACTCCGAAACCAATGAGTAATTCTGATACAATAAAGAAGGGTAATAAAGATGGAAATACAACCTCCCACCAAATCGTAAGTCCTCTAATCGAAGCCTCTAGCGATTCTTTAGGGTTAAGGATGATAGCAATTGTAAGGCCACCTATAAAAACAGCAATAAACATTGTTTTAAGTTTTGAAAGACTCAAATTGTGATGCCTCCTAAACAAACAGGTCAAATAAAGTGATCGTTTATAATTGGTAGTGAAATCAAATAATGGTACAACCTCTTATTCAATATACGAGATTAGGTGGTCATTTTAGACCATGAGAATGACATATACTTTGGATTATGAAAATAAAAAGTGTCAAGAATCGGATGAATTAGTAATTGTTTTCATATATTTCAATAGGATCTGTTGTTTAAATATACTTGCATTCTAATTAAAAGGAGGAGATCCCTTTGATTAAGGAACCTAAAATCGGACTAGCGTTAGGGTCAGGCGGGGCTAGAGGGTTTGCTCATTTAGGAATTTTGAAGGTATTACAAGATGAAGGGATTAAAGTTGATTTAATTGCAGGTAGTAGTATGGGGGCACTTATTGGAAGCTTTTATGCTTCAGGTATAAGTATCGAAAGAATGTATCAATTTGCATATGCATTCAAACGAAAATATTATTTAGACTTTACTGTACCCAAAATGGGATTTATTGCAGGTAATCGCTTAAAAGAATTAATACGCTTATTTACCCATCGAAAGACCTTTGCGGAATTGAATATACCGGTTGCAGTTGTTGCTACAGATCTATATGATGGTAAAAAAGTGATTTTTAAAGAAGGGCCAGTTGCAGAGGCTGTTAGAGCAAGTATTGCAATACCTGGCATTTTTGTACCAGAAAAAATAAATGGTAGACTTTTAGTTGATGGGGGAGTAATTGACAGAGTACCTGTTTCGGTCGTTAAGGAAATGGGTGCAGACCTTGTAATTGCAGTTGATGTATCTCGTGTTAAAAGAAATGAAGAGATCACTACAATCTTTGATGTAATCTTGCAAAGTCTTGATATTATGCAGGATGAACTTGTACATCATCGGGAAATTGCTTCAGATGTTATGATTCGCCCGCATGTTGAACAGTATAGTTCTAGAGCATTTACAAATATTAAGGAAATTATTGAAATTGGTGAAAAAGAGGCATTAAACCATGTAGAAAATATACAAACACTTATTGAAAAGTGGAAGGAGACCAACGGCTACCATGAGAAGTAAGACCTTTATACGTTCTATTATTTCATTTGCAGTAATTGTTTTAATTTTATCCTTTTTAAAACTTCCATATTATATTACTCAACCAGGTATGGCCTCAGAACTTGGGCCAATCATTGAAGTAGAAAATGGATATGAAGAAGAAGGAAGCTTTTCTTTAACAACTGTTAAATTTGGGAGGGCAAACCCATTAACTTATATGTGGGCGAAACTGCAAGATTATTATTACATACATCCACTCGAAGAAATTAAAAGGGACAATGAATCTGACAAAGAATATTTTCAGCGGCAGTTACATATGATGGAAGCTTCACAAGAATCAGCCATAACAACAGCATATCAAAAAGCAAATAAACAAGTAGATTTCTCATTTAATGGGATCTATGTGGATGGCATTGTAGAGGGTATGCCAGCTGAAGAACAGCTTGAGGTTGGTGACCGGGTTTATAAGGTGGATAACCATGAATTTAGTACAGTTGAAGAGTTTATTGATTATGTAAGTAAGAAAGAAGAGGGTGAAGAAATAACTATTACGTTCGAAAGAGAGGGAATGAAAAATAAAGCGAAAGTAAAGCTATCTGCTTTTCCCCAGGAACCAACTAAGGTAGGTTTAGGCATTTCATTAGTAGCAGACCGCGAAATAGAAAAGGTAGATCCGTCGATAACATTAAATACCGAGGAAATAGGTGGCCCCTCTGCCGGTTTAATGATGGCACTTGAAATTTATAATCAATTAACAGAAATTGATATCACAAAAGGCTATGAAATTGCTGGAACAGGAACGATTAATGAATTAGGAGAGGTTGGACCAATTGGAGGGATCTCTCAAAAAATTGTTGCAGCTAATAAGTCAGGTATAGATATTTTTTTTGCACCAAACGAAAAAGATAGTCCCACTTCAAATTACATGGAGGCAAGAGACGTTGCAGATAAAATAAACATAAACATGAAAATTATCCCGATTGATACATTTGATCAAGCGGTGGATTATTTGTTAAAGCTAAATGAAAAAGAGTAAATTTAACTTTGTTAAGAATTCCTAATCATTAAGGAATTCTTAACATACAGTATTTTTATTATGATTAAGGTCTTTTTTACGAATTTAGTCACTTCGAGAATTGCTTAATAACTGACTATAAAAAAGTACCTTTTAGAATTTGTACTATTTTTTATTGAATCGTCATTAAATATTTTCTCTTTATAATCTAATTGGTGGTGTTGAATATTCAGCTTTTAGTTTTTCTGTTCGTAGTGGTTCAGGTAGTATCATATTAAAAGTAGCTGCCGATCTTCGATCAATTTCTAATAGTGGATGTTGAAAAGCAGAAAGTTTCGAAATGATCGGTATCTCTATATGTTTTTTTAGAGCGTTTAAATACTTTTGTCCATTAGCTGACATTCCTAATAAACGGATATAAGGAGCTGTTTCAGTTTTATTAATAAAACTCATATCCTGTTTTGTTGTTCTTGTTAAGATATGTGTACAAAGTCGCTGTAGTCTTGTCCAAGTATAGCGTTTCGTTTTGATTTTGTTCATAAAATCTTGAAAGCTATGTGCATCTAAGATATATTTCTTGATTCTATTTTCTAACCCTTCCTCTACTTCGTAAATCCTAAGAAGATCCTGTTCACTCATGGTCATAATCGTGTATTTTAATAAATGAAAATAGCTTTCCCAGTTATGTAGCGTACAAGTATCTTCATACTCATTAATGATTCGTAATGTATCTTCAGGTACATAATCTGTAATGGGACCGGCATTTGAAAATAAAGCTTTTCTTATACTTGTAGCACTAGCGATTGTGGGAGAAATAAAGTCTGTTTCATGATATCCTGCAGATGTTCTCTTAATTGTGAACGGTTTGATTGTTGATTGTTGCTCGCTTATGGCTTTTACATAATAAAAGCCAAGGATATTATTTGGTTGTGTTAGGTCGACTACATCAACCTCTGAAGTAAGTTCCTTAAACGCAAGTGATTTAGCAGTAGGATAACTTACGCCTGTTTTAATGAATTGTTTAATTAACTCGTTATATTGCTTATTGGATTGATTCAGTATTTCATTAGCAGTTAGAAAGGGAGTTATGTCACCAGACTCACTTCCAAAGCAAATCGACTTACACTGTAGGGCATCTAATATCGATACAGCACCACTTGCAAATGTTTCAGCCTTTTGAGTTGCGAAAGCATAAGGTAGCTCAACGACAAGATCAACCCCACAATGTAATGCCATTCTTGTTCTTTCCCATTTTGAAACAAGTGCTGGCTCTCCTCTTTGAAGGAAATTTCCACTCATAACTGAAATAACAATATCTGCCTTTGCTTTTTTTATGGATTTTGTCAAATGATATAAATGGCCATTATGAAATGGATTGTATTCAACGACTAGACCTAAAGAGTTCAAATAATCACCACGTTTAAAGTTTATTTGTTTAATTCATTATAGGATATAAAATGCATTCAATAAACATTTCCTTACTTTTTACTCTTAAAAACCATAATTCCTTAAAGGATTTATGACACTTAGAGTAATATTTAAACTAATTATCAAGAAATGCTTGCTTAAAGCTTTGATTATAAGTAAAATAGGACAAGCGATTTTGAAAAAAATTGTTTCTCATGTATACTGGTACTGTAAAGAAAAAATATTGACAAATATAATTGCGAAGGCTATAATTACCTTTGTTGCCTTGAGGTGATACACGTTGAAGTGGACAATTAATCAACTGAATCAATTGCAAAGCAAGGGATTGAATATTGAAGAAGAAATCGATTTAAGCGATCTAGTTACAAGTCATCCAGACATTCGTGATATTTCGAAAGTTCGCGTTAGTGGTAGAGCTGATCTTAGCTCAACAAAAGTAACGTTCCATCTATCTATTTCAGGTTCAATGGTTTTACCTTGTTCTCGAACATTAGTGGATGTTCAATATCCGTTTTCAATTGATACAACAGAAACATTTTTATTAAAACCAGCAGATTATGATACGGATGGGGATTTTCATCTTGCTGAAGGTGATATTGTTGATTTAACACCTATTATCAAAGAAATCCTTATATTAGAAATTCCGATGCAAGTATTCTGTGACGATGTTACAAATGTAGAAGGAGCTGCTCCTCAATCAGGTAAGGACTGGGAGGTTATTTCTGAAGAAGATCAGAATAACAAGATAGACCCTCGCTTGGAAGGATTAGCTAAATTCTTCGAAAATGACGAAAGCTAATAATTTTTAGCTTAAACACAGAAGAAGCCGGATTTTTACCGGATTCATTTAAACTATGCAATGCTCTTTAAGGAGGTGGGAATAATGGCTGTACCTTTTAGAAGAACTTCTAAAACAAGAAAAAGACTACGTCGTACACATTTTAAACTATCAGTACCTGGTATGGTAGAATGCCCAAGCTGCGGTGAAAGCAAACTTGCTCACCGTGTATGTAAAGCGTGTGGAACATACAAAGGCAGAGAAGTTGTAAGTAAATAATTTTTTAATTACAACTAAGGAAGCGTGAGAATCTATTTGATTCTCACGCTTTTTTTGGCTTATAAGAGTAGAAGTGTTTTATAATTGGTGTGGTATCTAGATCCAGAGACCGGTGCCATTATCCCTAAATCCAAATCAACATCGAATCAATCCGTTCACCTCTTCTTGTTTGCTTTTATCTCTTACGGAGTGTTTCTGTTCATACGGTAGCTATTCGGGCACTTGCGTTTTTGTAAGATAGAGAAATTGATTACGCTCTTTTTATAGCTAAGAGTTGATAAAGAAAGCTAATAATATGAAAAAGTGATTATCTTGATTAAATTGTGACGAATATTAGTATAGTATTGTTCATTTACCAGATATATCCATGGTGAGTTAGCTCATATTTCTTTTTTACAATCAGTAATAGACTTGTATTTAGTCTATCTATTCTATTAGTTGCATATGTATAGAAAAAAAGTGACTAATGGAGGGACTATAGAGATGACTACTACTCGACAAGATGCATGGACACAAGATGAGGATTTATTATTAGCTGAAGTTGTACTTAGGCATATTCGTGAGGGTGCAACACAGCTTGCTGCTTTTGAAGAGGTAGGAAGGAAATTATCAAGGACAGCAGCTGCTTGTGGTTTTAGATGGAATTCTCACGTCCGCAAGCAATATAAAACTGGAATTGAAGTTGCCAAAAAACAAAGAAAAGAACTTAGAACTCTTCCACAAGAGCAGGATGAAGAGCAGCTTAGAGAAGATCCTATTAATTTAGAAGATGACAGACAGTCAACAGTCCAATCTAAAAATACAATTAAAGATTTAATTTCTTTTCTTCAACAATATGAAGAGGCACCTTCAATGCAAGAGGTTCAACAGGAAAATAGGCATTTAACAGATAGAATTAATGAGTTGGAAGATAAAGTAGCTGAACTTCAACAAGAAAATGTAACACTAACAAATAATTTACAAGTAATTGAAGAGGACTATCATGCTTTAATTGAAATTATGGACCGTGCAAGAAAAATGGTTATACTCCAAGAGGATGAAAGAAGTAGAAAAGTAAAGTTTCAAATGGATAAAAACGGCAACTTGGAGCGAGTAGAAAAATAAATATAATGGGCTGACCTAAATCTTAGGTCAGCCCATTATATTTACCCTTTATTACCCTAAAAAAGTCAGCTATTTTTTTAGGGTATAACAAGTTAAGTTTGAACGCTTAGCCCAGCAGGATGCCAAATCAACGGATTTTCTCCTTTGTCACGCTCCATATCGTATTTCACCTGTTCAAACTTCATTTTCGACCAAAAATCTTGCGACTTAACCCGAGGATTTGTTTTGATTGGTAAATTGAAGGATTTTGCAAATTCTACGAGTGCCTGACCATAGCCTTTCCCTTGGTAAGTTGGTAAAACCTCTAATTTCCATAACTCCAAGTAATCTTGACTTGGACTAAAGTAGTGATCGAATTTTTTATTAACACGGTAGAGACTCATTCGCGCTACCAACTTGTCACCATAATATATCCCATAAAAAGGTGAATCACTATCGTCTTCAATTATGTTTGACTGGAGATCTTCAAGCATTGACAGCTCCTGAATCCCATATTCTTTAAATTTCTTGAATTCCTCTAATGTTTTATAATTAATTAACAATCTTTCAACCTTTAACACCGATATTCCCCCTTGATGCTAATAAATTAATTTCTAATTAACTTGTTTAATCGATAGATATAAGTCGTTGCATTAAAAATATTATATCATGGTAAATGGATTTGATGGAATTAAAAAGATTAATCGCTTTCAAATCTTTGAGAAACTATTCCAAGCTCTTTTTTGAAAAGTCAGACAAAAGTATAGTAAAATTGACTCCTTTTTTGTTATGATGAAGCTAAAAATATCCAATTATCATAGTTGTAAAGAAAAAAGAGATAAATTAAGGTAGAAAGTAGGTGGAATATGGATATAGGAATTATTGGAGCTGGTTCATTAGGCCTTCTTTATAGCTATTACTTATCCAAAAGAAATACAATTACACTTTACACAAATCATAAGCAACAATCAGAAGAAATAAATTCAAAGGGAATATCAGTGTTAAAAAATGGAATCTGTTCAAATGTTGGGCTGTTTGCAAGTCATTCCAGAACGTATCATGAACCTCTACTTATCGTGACAGTAAAACAATATGATCTGAATGCAGTTATCTCTGAATTAGTTAATCTTACTTCTAGGACAATCTTATTTTTACAAAATGGAATGGGACATTTGCCTTGTTTGAACAGATTAACATCGCACAACATTATACTAGGTATTGTAGAGCATGGAGCTTGTCGAATTAATAAACATTCTGTTGAACATACAGGAGTTGGCCAAACTAAAATCGCCTATTATAGGCGAAGTAATAATGGGATAAAGGTAATTGAATACCTGTTAGCAGAGCATAATCCTAATTTTCCTTTCGATTTAAAGGAGGATTGGAAAATAGTACTCAGTGAAAAGCTGGTTGTTAATGCAACAATAAATCCACTTACTGCTATTTTGCAGGTGAAAAATGGTGCCTTACTAGATAATCCTCATTTTTATTCATTATTCAAGAATATATTTAAAGAAATTATCCAAGTACTGGAGTTAATGGAGTATGAAGAATCGTTATGGACGCATACCCAAGGAATATGTAAAAACACAGCTCAAAATGAGTCCTCTATGTATAGAGATATTGTGTTAAGGAAGCAAACAGAAATTGATGCGATCTTAGGATATCTAATTCATCAAGCGAGTGAGAATAAAACAGATATTCCGCTAATTACATTTTTGTATCATACGATTAAAGGGATTGAGGCAAAGTAGGGGGAGCATAATGATAGATATAGTAAAATGGGTCATTTCAATAGCATTTGCTCTACCAGTAGTTAGTTTGGTATGTTTATTTTTTATTGTAAGGTTAGTTGTCAAAAATAAACGGAAAGCTATTCTAAGGACAATAGATTTATCCACTTTTTTCTTTATTGTTTCAGTACACTTTCATCTAGTATCTATTTTTGAGCAATCATATTTTAGTTATATTATTCTTGGCCTAGCAGGATTAATGTGTATTGTTTATTATATTGAGAATAAAAAAACAAAGCAACCTACTCTAAAAAAAGTATCAAAAAGGGTATGGAGATTTTCATTTTTATTCTTTTTTATCAGTTATATCGTGCTAACGATTTACGGGATAACTTCAGGAGTGATAGAAAACTTATTTATATAATTTTTTTATAGCTTCTTTTACAATCGAAAAGTAAAACGTGATGTGAAATTCGTGGATTTCTCATTTTTTACGAGCAAAGTTTTTTTGTTTCATACGTATAAATGCTATACTCATCCTTGGCATCGTTTAACTAAATGGATAAATAATTCTGTATTTATTAGCATCGTAGTCAATCATAAGTACTGTTAGGATCCTTTTTAAGTTTGTTGCCCACAGAACAACAGGCTACTTATCAATAAATTTAATCTAATTAAGCGAATAGAACACAATACAGCATTTGTGTATGAACCCTTTGGACGAAAATAACAAACTTTGCAATAAAGCTTTTTTATGACTTAAATCTAGAAAGGAAGTTACATATATGGAGATTTTAGAACTCTCCCTTCATTCTTCTAATCAATTTATGAATGATTTTGTAGACCGAAAATTAAATGTTGAATCATTCTTTGACTATAATGTTCATTCAAAAGAGGTTTTTCAATCAAGAGCAGCTGATTTAAAAAAACGTTCCTTTCAGCGGGAAGAGATGTCTACATATCTAAAGCAATATGCAAAACGTTTTTCTGATAATTATCATGAGTCATTAAAAAATATTGAGAGATTAAAGCACCCAGATAGTGTAGTAGTCATAGGTGGCCAACAGGCAGGACTTTTAACGGGGCCTCTGTATACGATACATAAAATCGTTTCAATTCTTGTTTTAGCAAGACAGCAAGAACAAGAATTGTGCATACCTGTAATTCCTGTTTTTTGGATTGCGGGTGAGGATCATGATTTTGTAGAGATTAATCATATTTTTGCAGCGAAAGACAACGTTCCAAAAAAAATTGCTATAAAGGATTCTCCACTTAAAAAGCAATCAGTCTCCGACCATCCTTTAAATCAAGCAAAAACCTTAGCATGGATTGAACAGGTTTTTGAGACTTTTGGAGAAACGAATTATACAAATCAATTATTAGATCATTTATCAAACGCTGTACATAAATCTTCTACATATGTTGAATTTTTTGAATATGTAGTACTAAACCTATTTCGGAATGAAGGACTTGTTCTCATTAATTCAGGGGACCCTGAACTTCGAAAACTTGAAAAGTCTTGTTTCCGATCTATTGTCAATCATAATAGTAGTCTATATGATTCGGTCATTTCTCAACAAACGAAAATGCGTAATGAAAACTATCGTCCAATTATTGAGATGCCTGAAAATAGTGCCAATCTTTTTTATCATCATAATGGAGAGCGGTTTCTTCTTGAAAGGAAAAACAACGACGAATTTGTGATAGATGAAATAGGATTAACTTTATCTATATCTGAACTACATGATTTAATCGAATTAAATCCACAGAAACTGAGTAATAATGTGGTAACTAGACCGCTTATGCAAGAATTTTTATTTCCAACATTGGCATTTATCGCTGGACCAGGTGAGGTTACCTATTGGGGAGAGTTGAAGCAGGTGTTTTCTCTTATGGAATTGAAAATGCCCCCTGTATTACCTAGACTGACAATTACATTATTAGAGCGATCGATTAATCGAAATATAGATGAAGCAGATATAGCCTTAGAGGATGTTTTACATAACGGCGTAGAAAAATCAATTGAAACGTTTTTACAATCAGTATCACCAATTGATCTAGATCCACTAATTGAAGATGCAAAGAATCAAGTAGCTGACATACATGATGGCTTAATTAAAGCAGCTTTAAAGATTGATCCTAGTTTAGAGCCAATGTTAAAAAAGAACGGCAAATTTATTCAAGAACATTTAGACTTTTTTAATCACAGTGTAAATAAGCATAAATTGCAACAACATGAATCACAACTTGCAAAGTATAAAGCAATTGAATTATCCTTAATTCCTAATTTACATCCGCAAGAGAGAATATGGAATATTTATTACTATTTAAATAAATTCGGACCGGAATTTGTAGGAGAACTGCTAAATCTGTCATATTCCTTTAATGAAAAACATAAAATTGTCAAAATTTAAATAAAACTTTTTTAAAATCCTGTTAATACAGGGTTTTTTTTTTGTGAAAAGAACTGTAAAATGAGAAGTGGAGATAAGTGGGGGGAAGTGGTGATAAAAGAGTAGAGAGTGGGGGCAACGAGCATGTTTATGGGAGAATACCATCACACCATTGATTTAAAAGGCAGAATGATTGTCCCATCTAAATTTAGAGACGGACTAGGAGAAGCCTTTGTACTTACTCGAGGTCTAGATCAATGCTTGTTTGGATATCCGATGAGTGAATGGAATGTAATCGAAGAAAAACTCAAAGCTCTCCCGTTAACAAAGAAAGACGCTCGTGCATTTACCCGTTTCTTCTTTTCCGGTGCGACCGAATGTGAATTAGACAAACAAGGTCGTGTCAATATCGCCACACCATTACTGCAATATGCAAAACTAGAAAAAGAATGTGTTGTTATCGGCGTTTCAAATCGAATTGAGTTATGGAGCAAGTCCAATTGGGAAAGTTATGTTGCTGAACAGGAAGATTCTTTTGAAGAAATTGCTGAAAATATGATCGATTTTGATATATAATCTTCACTTAAGTAAGAAAAGCGCAAGCATTCGTTCAGCTATTATTGGAAATGGAGCACTCAGTATGAGGCAAAGGAGACACGAAGAGTATTTCCTTTCGGTGTAGGCTAATCTTTTGGAGTGTACTAGTCGCTGACCAGTAATCAAATACTGAATTTTTTAAAATTCCTGTTTAACAGCAAAAAATAAGTAGTAATGGACAAGCTAAAATAAATTAATTTGATAATTTGAAAAGGTGGTACAACTAATGTTTGAACATACAACGGTATTATTGAAAGAAACAGTCGAAGGACTGCAAGTTAAAGAAGATGGTATATATGTGGATTGCACTTTAGGTGGAGCGGGACATAGTAGCTATCTACTTTCTAAATTATCAAAAAAGGGTCATCTCTATGCGTTTGATCAAGACGATATTGCTTTAGCAAGTGCAAAGGAAAAATTATCGGCTTATGAGGGACAAGTGACATTTATTAAGAGTAACTTTCGTTTCTTAGCAGAAAAGCTTGCAGAGCATGGAGTAGAAAAGGTAGATGGTATCATATTTGATCTTGGTGTGTCTTCACCACAATTGGATACGCCTGAACGGGGATTTAGCTATCATCATGATGCACCACTTGATATGAGAATGGACCAGCAATCAGAAGTTTCAGCTTATGATGTTATAAATCATTGGTCGTTTGAAGACTTAGTTCGAACTTTTTATAGGTACGGTGAAGAGAAATTCTCAAAACAAATTGCAAGAAAGATAGAAGCACATCGAGAAAAGGAACCTATTCAGACAACCGGTGAATTAGTAGAAATTATTAAAGAGGGAATACCTGCTCCAGCTCGGCGAAAAGGTGGCCATCCAGCAAAACGAATTTTTCAAGCAATCCGTATTGCAGTAAATGATGAATTAAAAGTCTTCGAAGAAGCAATTGCCCAATCAATTGAACTACTGAAACCAATGGGAAGAGTTAGTGTTATTACCTTCCACTCTTTGGAAGATCGAATTTGTAAATCTGCTTTCAAAGAAGCTGCTACACCATTAGAGCTTCCTCGTAATATGCCATTTTTACCTGAAGGTTATGAACCAATAGTAAATATTATTACTAGAAAGCCTATTGTTCCATCAGAAAATGAATTAGAAGAAAATAACCGGGCGCGGTCAGCAAAGTTAAGAATAGCTGAGAAAATATAAATATTAAAAAGCGTCTTGTACAGCGTAAGATAAGTCAGTTTGTAGCAGCACAAGTATATAAATGTAATTCAATGTTACTACATCTTAGAGTGATCAGAGCTGGCTATCAAGCGTTAATCAGTTCATGAGTTATTGTGAATATAAAGGAGGTTACATTTATGGACAATTTAGCGATGAGATTAGAACAACAAAGACAGGAACAACATCAACAACAAACAATGCCTGTACAAGAACCAATTATTATCAAAAGAAGAGCGTCGATCACGCTTGGTGAAAAAATACTAAACGTATTATTAATATCTCTTTTAGTTGTAGGAGCCGTTAATATAATTGCAAAGAGCTACAGCGTATATCATGCAAATATAAAGATTCAAAAAACAGAAGCTAAAATTGAAGAACAAATTAAGCTTAATAGTGACCTCCATGTACAAGTTGAAGAATTAAGTACATACGACCGCATCTGGGATAAGGCTAAAGAGCTCGGATTAACATTAGATCAAAACAATGTGAAAAGTGTTAAATAAGAACAAAAGCGGAAGCGCCTGGAACAGCCCCGACAAGCATAAGACGCTGATGAAATGAAGGTGACCTTTCCTTCAATTCATCAGCGGTTTATGACCTCGAGGGGCTAGGCGGTGGAGCTAGATGTCGAACAAAAGCGGAAGCGCCTGGAACAGCCCCGACAAGCATAAGACGCTGATGAAATAAAGGTGACCTTTCCTTCAATTTATCAGTTGCTTATGACCTAGAAAAAGTGATTTTCCTTTTTCTACGAGGGGGTTGAGTAGGATGTTGAAGCATAATACACACTGTACTAGAATTTTATAAATTTTTGGTATAGTAAAAAATATATAAAGAAGCTGAGCTACGCTAAATTAGTACGTGTAGCCAGCTTTTTTTTATCCTAAGATTGTTTATCGTGATATAATGATTAAAGTCTTTTGTAAATTGAACAATCTTGCTGAGATTCTTTTATTCTTTGTTAGGAACCCCATTTGCAGGTATTTTACCTAAAGTGTTTATTACATTCATTTCAAAAAACGTGCTAAGGGATAGAGCATTAAATCTACAGTTCTTACTGTTAAAACAGTTAGCTTTACAGGTATGGAAAAAAGTAAGTGGCCCTGTCCCTTACCTTCAATAAAGGAGGCCCTTTATGAAATTAACACCAAAAAATAGTAATATGAACAGAGGAGCGGCAATACTATCACTAATTATCACATTGTTCTTCTTTATCATTTTTATTCGTTTCTTTTATATCCAAGCAACAGGGACTGTCCATGGAGAGGCTCTTGCTTCTAAAGCTGAACAGCTATATAAAAGTCAACGAATAATTGAAGCAGAGCGAGGTTCAATATTAGATCGCAAAGGTGAAGTGATTGCTGAGGATAAAGCTTCCTATAAGCTTGTGGCAATACTGGATGATGAAATTACAACTGACCCTGATAACCCGCAGCATGTTGTCCAGGTTCGGGCAACGGCAGAAAAACTGGCACCATTAATAAATATGGAAGTAAACAAAGTCGTAGAAATTTTATCAAAAGAATCTTATCAGGTAGAATTTGGTTCTGCAGGACGGGACATTAGTCATACTCTAAAAGAGGAAATTGCAAAACTAGAACTCCCTGGGATAACCTTTATAAGGGATACTCAGAGGTTCTACCCCAACGGGCTATTTGCCTCTCACCTTATTGGTTACGCACAAAAACAAGAAGATGACGGTGAAACCGTCGGGATGATGGGGCTTGAAAAAACGCTAGAAAAGTATTTACATGAAGAAGATGGCGTTATAAAGTTTGAAAAGGACTCTTACAATTGGAAGCTCCCTAATAGTGATGATGAAATTATAGCTCCACAGAACGGCAATGATGTTTATTTAACAATCGACCAAAAAATTCAAACCTTCTTAGAAGACGCTATGAATCAAGTAGTCGATGAATTCACTCCGGAAAAAGTGATTGGAGTTGTAGCTGATCCGAAAACAGGAAAGATTTTGGCAATGGGTCAGCGTCCAAGTTTTGATCCTAATTTAAGGAATATTACGTCTTATAATAATGATGTGATTTCCTATGCGTATGAACCAGGATCAACAATGAAAATTTTCACACTAGCAGCAGCAATTGAAGAAGGTGTTTACAATGGCAATGCAACGTTTAAGTCAGGTTCTTATTCAGTTGAAGGAAAAGATATCTTTGACCATAATGGATCAGGCTGGGGTGAAATCACTTATGATGAAGGAGTTCAACGGTCTTCTAACGTAGCATTTTCTTACATCACAGATAAACTGTTAGGCACTGATCGATTGTACCAATACTTAAACTCATTTGGATTAACCTCAAAAACAGGCATTGATCTTCCGAATGAAGTGAATAGCAATATAAACTACGAATTCCATCGTGATAAAGTGTCAACATCGTTTGGACAAGCATCTGCTGTAACGCCAATTCAACAAGTGCAAGCAGCAACAGCGATAGCAAACAATGGAAAAATGATGAAACCATATATTATTGAAAAAATCGTTGATAAGGATAAAGACACTATTGTAAAAGATACGAAACCATCAGTTGTTGGCCAGCCAATTTCTGAGAAGACCTCGAAAGAAGTCTTAAATCTATTGGAAACAGTTGTAAGCTCTGAAAAGGGTACAGGCAAACCGTTTCGAATTGAAGGTTATCAAGTTGCAGGGAAGACTGGAACAGCTCAAATCTATTCAACAGAAGGTGGATACCTCAGCGGAAATGATAATCACATCTTTTCTTTCTTAGGAATGGCACCAAAAGATGATCCTGAATTGATTGTCTACGTGGCAGTACAAAAGCCAAAACTAGAAGGTAAAGCAGGATCGGTCCCAGTTTCAATGATCTTTAATACAGTTATGAAAAATAGTTTACAGTATATGAAAATTACTCCATCAGAAGATGAAAGTGCGAGTGATATTAAAGTCGCAAAAGAAGAACTAAAGCTACCAAACCTTATAAATATGAACACTTCTGAGGCAACAAAACAGATAGAAGTATTGGGATTAAAGCCAATTGTCTTAGGAAGCGGCCAAAAGATAATCTCCCAAAATCCAGAAGCAAATTCAGCGGTTATCCTAAATGAGAAGGTCATGCTACAAGTTTCTGAACAGGTGAAAATGCCAAATATGTCTGGATGGTCTAAGCGAGATGTGATGAGATTTGGAAAGTTATTAGATTTAACGGTTAAGCCTGAAGGTTCAGGTTATGTTGTGAAACAAAGTATAACAAAGAATAGTGTTGTAAAAAAAGGCGATGTTTTAACTGTAACGTTAAAGGCATCTGAGAAAGTTGAAAAGGAATAGATGAGGTTTGTGGACTGATCATAGGAGATCAGTCTCTTTTACGCGAGTAAATGTAGCTTAAGAATGTGATATAAGTATCAAGCATAACGTAAAGAAAGTCTGTTTTTTTCGTTATAACACAACATAATCCCCCTGATAAATTGTTCTATTCTGCTTTGTACAAGCATAAATATGAACGAGCCTAGACAAGGGGGAAAGAATCAAATGCGAGTATCAAATGTGACTGTTAGGAAGCGGCTTGTATTAACCTTACTATTCGGTTTTATAATATTTTTAGTGATTGATATACGTCTAGGGTATGTTCAATTTTTTCTTGGTTCAAATTTAACATCTGGTGCAAAGGATTTATGGAGCAGGAATATTCCGTTCGAGCCAGAGCGTGGTGAGATCTTAGATCGTAACGGTGTTAAACTTGCAACGAATATGAGTGCACCTACTATATATGTTGTTCCAAGGCAAATTGAAAATCCTGCAGAAACCGCTAAACAACTTGCAGCTGTTTTAAATATGACGGAGGAAAAGGCGTATAAACATATCACAAAAAAGGAATCGATCGTTTGGATTAATCCTGAAGGTAGAAAAGTATCACATGAAAAGGCAAATGAAGTGAGAGATTTGAAAATAAGTGGTGTATACATAGCTGAGGATTCAAAACGCTATTACCCATTTGGTAGTTATTTATCACATGTCCTTGGCTTTGCTGGAATTGATAATCAGGGTCTCTTAGGACTAGAATCTTATTATGATAAGTATTTAAAAGGGGAAAAAGGCTACGTGAAATTCTTCTCGGATGCTAAAGGACAAAGAATGCCAGATGAGGCTGATGACTACACAGCACCTGTGGATGGAAAAAATTTAAAACTAACGATTGATTCACGTGTGCAGACAATTATAGAGCGAGAATTAGATAATGTACAAGCAACCTATAATCCAGATGGAATTATTGCGATTGCAATGAACCCTAATAATGGAGAAATTTTAGCAATGTCAAGTCGACCTGATTTTGATCCTGCTAATTTCCAGGAAGTAGACCCTTTAGTATATAACCGTAATCTTCCGGTTTGGAGTTCGTATGAGCCTGGTTCAACTTTTAAAATAATTACGTTAGCTGCTGCACTTGAAGAGGAGAAGGTTAATTTAGAGAAAGATACATTTAATGACTCTGGGTCTGTTGAAGTAGATGGAGCAAGGTTACGGTGTTGGAAGCGAGGCGGACATGGACATCAAACTTTTTTAGAGGTTGTCCAAAATTCCTGTAACCCAGGATTTGTTGAGCTTGGTCAAAGATTAGGCGAAGATACGTTGTTCAAATACATCAAAGATTTCGGATTTGGGCAGAAAACAGGTATTGATTTACAAGGAGAAGCTAGAGGGATTTTATTTAATCCGGAAAAGGTGGGTCCGGTTGAACTAGCAACAACTGCGTTTGGTCAGGGGGTATCCGTCACACCTATTCAACAAGTAGCAGCCGTTTCAGCTGCTGTTAATGGAGGGGTCTTATATACTCCATACATTGCGAAAGAATGGGTAGACCCAGTCTCGAATGAAGTGATTAGCAGGCGAACCCCTGAGGCGAAAAAACGGGTTATCTCTGAGGAGACATCAAAAGAGGTTCGGTATGCGCTTGAGAGTGTTGTAGCACTTGGAACGGGACGTAATGCATATGTAGATGGATACCGTGTTGGAGGAAAAACAGGAACTGCTCAAAAAGTTAAAGATGGAAAGTATATGGAAAATAACCACATTGTTTCATTTATTGGTTTCGCACCTGCAGATGACCCGCAAATCGTCGTTTATGTGGCAGTTGACAACCCAAAAGGAACAATACAATTTGGTGGTACTGTTGCAGCTCCAATAGTGGGTAATATTATAGGCGATGTATTACCGGAACTAGGAGTAGATCCGAGAAAAAATCAAATCGAAAAAGAATATAGATGGCTGGACACAAAATTAGTTGATGTACCGAATGTTTTAGGGTTAACCAAACAAGAGCTAGCTGAACAATTTGTAAATTTGAAGCTAGATGTAGCAGGTGAAGGAGATGTCGTTGTGCAGCAATCCCCAAGTGTTGGTGTGAAAGTTAAAGAAGGTTCTACGGTAAGAGTATATTTAGGCGATAACGATAAAAAGAAAAAAGAAGCACCAGAATAACTAGAATAAGCATGACATTGTTTCTTTACACGATGTCACGCTTCTTTCTGTTGAATAATCATCTTCAACTGTCCAAATTATTGAACATATAACAAGGGAATAGTTTTTTGTAAAGAAAACGAAACGAATGATGGCTCTTTTTTTCTAAGTAAGATAAAATAAGTACGGAGAACCTAAGACCTATACAAAATGTATTCGAAGACAGGCATTTTAATAGATCTAAAATGGTGTTACTAATTCGCTGTATTAGTAGATACTTGTTAACATACACATTTTTATGATGAAAAAAGAAACCAAAAAGCCAGGAAACTTTATAAAAGTTAGAAAGTAAGAAAGTAGGAAGAAAAATGAAACTAAATGAGTTGCTTACATACTTGCAAATCGACGAATTGAAAGAAAATCCTAGGGTGACTTCAATTGAAATGGACTCTAGAGAAGTGAAAACAGGAAGCTTATTTATATGTGTGACTGGATATACAGTAGATGGTCACGATTTTGTAGATACTGCAATTAAAAAAGGTGCGGTGGCTATTCTCGCTGAAAAGCCATTAGATGTCAATATCCCTGTGATCGTTGTGAACGATACAAAGAGAGCCATGGCGATACTAGCTGATATTTTCTATGGACAACCGACACATCAATTACATCTTATTGGTGTCACTGGTACAAATGGAAAAACAACAACAACACATATAATTGAAAAAATCTTGAACCAGGCCGAATATAAAACAGGTATGATTGGTACTATGTACATAAAAATTGCAGAAGAGATTAAAGAAGTGAAAAATACCACTCCTGATAGTTTAACTCTCCAAAGAACTTTTGGTGAAATGAGAGAAAAGGATGTTTCACATGCTGTTATGGAGGTTTCTTCACATGGTCTTCATCTTGGGAGAATTCATGGGTGTGATTTTAATGTGGCAGTATTCACCAACTTATCACAAGATCATCTTGATTATCATAAAACAATGGAATCTTATAAATTTGCAAAAGGACTTCTATTTGCACAATTGGGTAACCGTTTTGACCATGATACCATCAAAATAGCAGTATTAAATCAAGATGAAGAAGCCTCAGAAGAGTTTAAAAAAATGACTGCAGCAACTATATTAACTTATGGCATTGATCACACAGCTGATGTAATGGCGAAAAGTATTACCATGACTTCTAGAGGAACTTCATTTATGTTAGTTACACCTGTTGGTACAAAACATGTGACGATAAAGATGGTAGGGAAATTTAGCGTCTATAATATGTTAGCAGCCATATCTGCATGTCTTGCATCAAAAGTAGACTTAGAAACAATCATAAATGCCATAGAAAAGATGGAGGGTGTTAAAGGTCGTTTTGAACTTGTTGATGGCGGTCAGGAGTACACAGTGATTGTGGACTATGCCCATACCCCTGATAGTCTTGAGAACGTCCTGCAAACAATTAAACAGTTCTCAGAATCCAAAATCTTTTGTGTTGTTGGTTGTGGTGGTGACAGAGATAAGTCGAAAAGACCATTAATGGCTAAGATCGCTTCAACGTATAGTGATGAGCCAATTTTTACATCTGATAACCCTAGAAGTGAAGATCCGAATATGATTCTTGCTGATATGGAAGTAGGCGTATCTGGGGAACATTATCATCTTATTGCAAACCGTGAAAAAGCAATCACCTTTGCAATTGAACATGCAAAAAAAGGGGATATCATCTTAATAGCAGGGAAAGGTCATGAGACATACCAGATAATTGACAATGATATACTCAGTTTTGATGACAAAGAGGTCGCTTTAAAGGCGATGAGAGTGAGAAATTAATTACAGGTGCGATACATTAAATGACCGTTTAAGAACTTAATCTATTTTGAAAAAGGATAAAATTTTTTTGTGGTTTTGTCCATTTTATAACATAGAATAGGTAACAAAGGATAGAAAGAGAAGTTGATAAAATGACTAAAATTAGAATGAAAAAACATAATAGAAAAGTTAACACATATGATATTCTCGTAATAAACATGCAAAGGATCTTGAAAGAAGAGAATAATGGGGGGAGGGAGTATATATGTTAGAACAAGTCATTTTACTAACACTTGTGATGGGATTCTTAATTAGTGTATTACTATCTCCAATCATTATTCCTTTTCTTAGGAGATTGAAGTTTGGTCAAAGCATAAGAGAAGAAGGTCCACAATCACATCAAAAAAAATCCGGAACTCCAACTATGGGTGGAGTCTTGATCATATTATCAATTATCATCACCACAGTCGTAATGACAGGAAAATTTTCCCAGTTGAGTGTTGAAATGTATTTATTACTTTTTGTAACGATTGGTTATGGACTATTAGGCTTTTTGGATGACTTTATTAAGGTGGTCATGAAAAGAAATCTTGGTTTAACATCAAGACAAAAGTTACTTGGTCAAATCATAATTGCCGTAATATTTTATATTGTCTATACTCAATATGGCTTTTCAACAGAGATAGGGATTCCTGGAACAAACCTATCATTTGACCTAGGTTGGGGATATGTTGTTTTAGTTATCTTTATGCTTGTAGGTGGTTCGAATGCGGTTAACTTAACTGATGGTTTAGATGGACTATTATCTGGAACAGCTGCGATTGCATTTGGCGCATTTGCAGTATTAGCGTGGTATCAATCTCAATACGATGTTGCGATATTTTCAGTGGCTGTAGTAGGTGCAGTTTTAGGATTTTTAGTGTTCAACGCACATCCAGCAAAAGTTTTTATGGGTGATACTGGATCATTAGCACTTGGGGGAGCAGTTGTCACAATCGCTATTTTAACAAAGCTTGAAATATTACTTGTGTTAATCGGTGGAGTATTTGTCATTGAGACATTATCTGTTATCATTCAAGTTATTTCATTTAAAACAACAGGTAAAAGAGTATTTAAAATGAGTCCACTTCATCATCATTACGAGCTAGTCGGATGGTCAGAATGGCGAGTGGTTGTTACCTTCTGGACAATTGGTCTTGTTTTTGCAGTACTTGGAATCTATATCGAGGTGTGGTTGTAAGTGAAAAAGATTTGTGAATATTTACATAAAAAGGTATTGGTAATCGGATTAGCCAAAAGTGGCTTAGCAGCTGCGAAATTATTAAAACAACTTGGAGCGAATGTAACAGTTAATGACCTAAAGGCATCAGACAAGGATGCGGCTGTCCGTGAGCTCCAAGAACTTGGGATAAAAGTAGTTTGTGGTGACCATCCACTCTCTTTAATCAAGGATCAGTCTGTTAATATCGTAGTAAAAAACCCAGGAATTCCTTACTCTAATCCAATTATTGATTATGCTGTTCAGCAAAATATCCCAGTCATAACAGAAGTTGAACTTGCTTATAAAATTTCTGAAGCAGATATTATCGGAATCACAGGTTCAAATGGAAAAACAACAACGACAACATTAATTTATGAAATGTTAAAATTAGATGGGAAAAAGCCATTAATTGCCGGTAATATAGGGACAGTGGCTTGTGAGGTAGTAAAAGATGCCACGAGTGAAAATGTAATAGTAATGGAATTATCATCTTTTCAGCTACTAGGTACAATCGAGTTTAAACCTGCAATAGCAATCTTTTTAAACATTTTTGATGCACATTTGGATTATCATGGTACGAAAGATGAATATGTTTTTGCAAAGGGTAAAATTTATGGGAATCAAACACAATCAGATATTTCGATCATAAATTTTGATGACCAAGAGGTTTGTGAAAGCTCAGAGAAATCCCGAGCAGAAAAACTTTTTTTCTCTACAAAAACAGAGATCGAAAGTGGAGCCTATCTGAAAGATGATTGTATTTGGTTTAAACAAGAAAAAATTATTCAACTTAAGGATATTGTTTTACCAGGTTCTCACAATTATGAAAATATATTAGCAGCTATCTCTGCCGTTAAAATTAGAGGAGTATCAAATGAATCGATCATTACAGTACTTACTTCATTCAAGGGTGTAAAGCATAGATTACAGTTTGTTGATTCGGTCGAAAACCGTCGTTTTTATAATGATTCAAAGGCAACAAATATTTTAGCTACTAGTAAAGCTCTTCAATCTTTTACGCATCCAACAATATTGCTTGCTGGAGGCTTGGATCGTGGTAATGAATTTGATGAACTTAAACCTTATTTAAAGTATGTAAAAGCAATGATTTTATTTGGTGAATCTGCTCCCAAATTAGAAAGAATTGCATTTGAATATGGAATAGAAGTGATCAAACGTGTCGATAATGTGGAACAAGCGGTTTATTCGGCATTTGAACTTTCGGAAAAAGGCGACGTTATTTTATTATCTCCAGCTTGTGCGAGTTGGGATCAATTTAAAACTTTTGAGGAAAGAGGAGACATGTTTATTCATGCCGTGCATAAGCTTAAGTAAGGGCTTGTACGATCATAATACAGACTAAACAAGGCGCTTGAACCTTATTCTAGCTGTATACGATATTACAACATCATTCTTATACTGTAGAGTAGCGCTTGATCAGCTCAAAGCACTCATCATTCAATGAAAATGCTTGATGGAGCAAAGCAAGACGCTTGATTTTTTTATCGTATCAGAATTTATATGTTTTGTACTTAGTAGGGTGTCTAGCTCCAGGCGCCTTGCGCTTTTCTTATTAGCCCTTAAATAATTAAGTACAGGGGTGTTCGGCGTTGACAACAAAAAGGTCTACACCAGACTTTATATTAGTTTTCCTTACGTTGCTACTCTTAACTATAGGTCTCATTATGGTATATAGTGCCAGTGCGGTGTGGGCAACATACAAATTTGATGATTCATTCTTTTTTGCCAAACGCCAACTATTGTTTGCCGGAGTAGGCATTATTGCCATGTTCTTCCTAATGAATGTAGATTATTGGACATGGAGAACTTGGGCTAAAGTGTTAATCATAATATGCTTTGTCCTCCTAATCGCTGTCCTTATTCCTGGTATTGGGATGGAAAGAAACGGTTCAAGAAGCTGGATTGGTGTAGGGGCCTTTTCAATTCAACCGTCAGAATTTATGAAATTGGCGATGATTGCCTTTCTAGCAAGGTTTTTATCGGCGAATCAAAAGAAAATTACATCATTCAAAAAAGGTCTCATACCATCGTTAGGACTTGTATTTGTAGCATTTGGCTTCATTATGCTACAACCTGACTTAGGAACAGGAACAGTAATGGTTGGAACTTGTGTTGTCATGATTTTTGTTTCGGGAGCAAGAGTTATCCACTTTGTATGGTTAGGTTTACTTGGTATGGCAGGTTTTGTAGCTTTAGTTGCATCTGCACCATATCGTATTAAACGAATTACTTCATTTCTAGATCCATGGGAAGATCCGTTAGGTAGTGGTTTCCAAATTATTCAATCACTATACGCAATTGGCCCCGGTGGACTTTTTGGTTTAGGTCTTGGACAGAGTAGACAAAAATTCTTTTATCTGCCTGAGCCACAAACAGATTTTATCTTTGCGATACTATCTGAGGAACTTGGATTTATAGGTGGTTCACTTGTCTTATTATTGTTCGGATTACTGCTATGGCGAGGAGTTAGAATTGCATTAGGAGCACCTGATTTATATGGTAGCTTTCTAGCTATCGGTATTATCACGATGGTTGCGATCCAAGTCATGATTAATGTAGGTGTTGTAACAGGTCTGATGCCTGTTACAGGAATAACACTGCCATTCTTAAGTTATGGGGGGTCTTCACTCACCTTAATGTTAATGGCCATTGGAGTACTATTGAATGTTAGCAGATACTCCAAGTATTAATTGTTGAGTATGTTTGTTTTAGGGAATATATCAAGATAAATATAAGGTAAAAGGGCTGACAATATGTAAGTGAAATAACATAGGCATTATCTGGATAGCCTATTGTTTTTCATTACTAGTCAGCCTAAATTACGTTAAATATAGGGGGAGAACAATGAAAGTAGTCGTTAGTGGTGGAGGAACAGGTGGTCATATATATCCGGCACTTGCTCTTATTAATGAAATAAAAAAACATCATTCAAATGTTGAGTTTTTATACATAGGAACAGAAAAGGGATTAGAAAATGATATTGTAAAGAGAGCAGGAATTCCTTTTAAGGCAGTGGAGATAACCGGATTTAAAAGAAAGCTTTCGTTTGAAAATGTAAAGACAGTCACAAGATTTCTTAAAGGTGTCCAGCTAAGCAAGAAATATTTAAAGGAATTTAAGCCAGATGTCGTTATTGGTACAGGTGGATACGTTTGTGGACCTGTAGTGTATGCAGCCTCAAAATTAAAAATACCATCGGTCATCCATGAACAAAATAGTCTTCCTGGGATCACGAATAAATTTTTAGCACGTTATGTTGATAAGGTTGCAATTTGCTTTGAAGAAGCAAAAAAATATTTTCCTGAGCATAAAGTAGTATTAACCGGTAACCCACGAGCATCCGAAGTATTAGGTCAAGATGCAAAAAAAGGTAGACAATCATTAGGACTAATGGAAAATGTTAAAACAGTGTTGATCTTTGGAGGTAGCAGGGGAGCAAAGGCAATCAACGAAGCTGTCTTACAAATGATGCCGTCGCTGAAGAACCAGTCTTATCAAATTGTTTATGTCACGGGTGAGGTCCACTACTCGAAAATTATGGAAGAAATGAAATCACTGAAGGATTCTTCAAGTGTCATTATTAAGCCCTTTCTTCATAACATGCCTGAGGTTCTATCAAGTGTTGATCTAATCGTATCCCGCGCTGGTGCAACCTCATTAGCCGAAATAACAGCATTAGGAATTCCTAGTATTTTAATACCTAGTCCATATGTAACGGCAAACCATCAAGTGGAAAATGCAAAATCATTAAGCGACCATGATGCAGCAATCCTGCTACGTGAACAAGACTTAAATGGAGAATCCTTGCTTTCTTATATCGAAGAAATAATATTGGATGACCAAAAGCTAATTGACATGAAACTAGCATCAAAAAGGTTGGGTATACCAGATGCTGCTTCAAGACTTTATCAAGTAATGAAAGATATTTCTTAGAAGGTAAGATTTCCTCATTTTGAATAGTAATTCTCTTAAGAAAAAAACATAAGCAGTTTTAACAAATGCTAAGTGTTTATGTCTGTTGTCATATTACGCATCTTAAATGAATGGGATAAAAGTTGCGCGATTCATGTGTGTAATATGCATATGAGGGCAAATTAAGGAGGGTATCTATGTCTACTTTATATAAAAGTTTGGTAGAAGCTGGTATTGGTAAAGTTGTTGAAAATGAGCCTTTAGCAAAGCATACAACTATTAAAATTGGTGGACCCGCAGAAATATTTATTGAACCGAGTAATGTTGGGGGTTTAGCAAAAGCATTGTATTTGATAAATAGGTATGATACAAAGTGGAGAGTTATTGGTAGAGGTTCGAATTTACTTGTTGCTGATTCCGGACTCAAAGGCGTAGTAATAAAGCTTGGAACAGGTCTGGATGGTTTTAAATTAGATGGTGAAACATTAACGGTTGGTGGAGGTTATTCGATTATTAGACTTGCCACTATAATAAGCAAAAGGGGATTGACAGGGTTAGAGTTTTCTAGCGGTATTCCTGGTTCAATAGGTGGTGCTATTTATATGAATGCAGGTGCACATGGATCAGATATATCTAATATTCTACATAAAGCTCTTGTTTTGTTTGAAGATGGCACAATGGACTGGCTAACAAATGAAGAGATGGAGTTTTCTTATAGAAAGTCAATCTTACAGGATAAGCGACCAGGAATTTGTATTGAAGCTGTTTTCAAATTACGAACAGGGGTAAAAGAAGATATTGTAGCGGTTATGCAAAAAAATAAAGATTACCGTAGAGAAACACAGCCTTGGGATTACCCCTGTGCAGGTAGTATTTTTCGTAATCCCCTACCAAAATATGCGGGAAAATTAATCGAAGAATCTGGTTTGAAAGGTCATCAAATTGGTGGTGCTAAAATATCTGAATTACACGGAAACTTCATCGTTAATACTGGTGGTGCAACCGCTGTGGATGTTCTAAATTTAATAAATTATATAAAAAATACAATTTTGATTAAATACGGTATTGTTATTAATACTGAAGTAGAAATAATAGGTGAGAATTAGACACAAACGCCAGCAATAAGACCTCTTATTGTGTTATAATAGCAATGTGAAAATGTTTGTTGAAGATACTGATAAAAGATTAACAAGCGGCATATTATATGCCGTTTGTTTTATCATAAAAGGTAATAATATTTTAGAGTTTATACAATTGTACTATTAAAAAAATTCTTGATAAAAGACCAATTTTTTAAGGGAAAAGAGCACGACGAAAGGCATTATCGAAATGTAAAGTGATGTACACAAAAACAAACAGCCTACTTGTGCCTAACTATATCTAAAAAAGACCAAGTTTTTCTTCATATTTGAATGTAGTTCTAGTAGCTCATTTCCATGCTTATTTGGTGGAGCTTATTAGACAGAAAAAGGCTTAGTTAATGAATATTGCCTAGAGTGTATCTGCTAGGATGGGGTGAAATGTTTGGAGAAAAAAGTTGTTTCGCTAGAGGATCGCATACCGAAATTACAACAGCAGCGAAAACATAAAGCTAATCGCAGAATTATATCCTTTTTATCAATATTCTTCTTGCTCATTTTACTGGTTATCTATTTTCAATCTCCTTTAAGTAAAGTAGCAAGTATTACTGTTGAAGGAAATGAGACTGTAGAAACACATAAAATTATTGAGATGAGTGGAATAACTACTTCTTCTGGGTTTTGGAGCATCAATAAAGATCAGGTGATCACGACAATCAATAGTCTTCTACAAATAAAAGATGTCAGAGTTGAAAAAAAATGGCCAAATCACATTGTCCTAGCTGTTGAGGAGCATAAAAGTGTTGCTTATATTGAGCAAGAGGGTGCATATTTCCCTATCCTAGATAACGGTCTAGTTTTAAAGGATAAGATAGAAGCTGCGCCAGCTGATGCACCATTATTAATGAATTGGGAGCGGGAGGAACATATAAAAGTAATGATAGATGAATTAAAACAGATATCTCCAAGTGTTTTAAATTCAATTTCTGAGATTCACCACACACCGGATAAAACAGATCCATGGCTAGTTAGGCTCTATATGAATGATGGTTTTGAGGTAATAGCATCAGTGCGTACCTTCGCAAAAAAAATGGACTCATACCCAGCTATAGTTAGTCAACTTGATGAGGATAGCTCTGGAGTTATTCACTTAGAAGTGGGCTCTTATTTTGAATCTAATAAACCTTTGGAGACAGAGGGGGATGAGAATGAAAAGCAAAATGAAGCTGAGAGGTAGATATGTCATTTTATCCCTCATTCTCCTCGTAGTTGGTTTTTTGATTTCTTATTCCTATCAGCTAACCAGTGAAAAAAATCAAAACATTACAATCACTTCAGAGCAGTGGGATAAAGAATATGAGGCTAGGTCCAATCTCATCAGTAAAGAAGAAACCAACAAAGAATTACAAATGGAACTATATGAAAAACAGGAAGAAGTTAAAAAAATTGAAGAATCATTAAAAAATGAAAAACAAGTATATTATAATCTTGTTGAAGATGTAGAGAAATATCGAATGTATATTGGTGAACTTCCTGTGATAGGAAAAGGAGTGCAAGTTACTTTAGAAGATGCATCCTACATACCTGATGAAGATAATGTTAATAATTATATTGTCCACGAGAGTCATATTTTTAATTTGATCAACGAATTATATATATCTGGTGCTGATGCAATAGCCATAAATGGACAAAGGTTGTCACGCGACTCTTATCTTTATTGTAATGGCCCAGTTATAACAGTTGATGGTAATCAATATCCAGCGCCTTTTGTCATTTCTGCAATTGGAGATCCTTCTGTTTTGATACCTGCATTAAATATAGCTGGCGGGATGATTGATCAATTAGTTTACGATAATATTGTTGTGACTGTTGAAAAACAAGAAGAGGTTAAGATGGATCCATTATTACAAGAAAATAAAGCTTCATAGAAAAAATTGAAAGTAGAAAATTAGTATAGACTGATAGGTGGTTTTAATTGAAGGACGCTAATTTGAAAAAGGGTATTAGTTTTTCGTTGTTAACGTTGATCTTTGGTCTAATGCTTGCCATTCAATTTCAAACAATAAAAGAACCTATTGTTAGGGATACTCGTGATATGTGGGAGCTTAGAGAAGATTTAAAAAAAGAACAACAATTACAGATAGAATTATTGTCTGAAATCAGAAAATACAATGAAATTATTAAAACCCACAAATCAGAAGAAAATCAAAATCCTGAAGTTACATTGAATGAAACACTAAATGTCTTAAAAGAAGAAGCTGGACTTACAGAAGTAGAAGGACCAGGTATTATTATTACTATCGACCTGTTATTCTCTGAAGAACTAATTGGTACACCTATCCAGGATATATCACCTCAATTGTTGAAGAGACTAATTAATGAATTAAATTCTTATGATGCTGAAGAAATCTCCATCCAAGAACGTCGGTTAATAAATTCAACTGTTATTAGAGACATCAATGGCCAAACAAAAATGGATAATTATAGTTTGAATTCATACCCCATTGAAATAAAAGTAATTTCAGACAATGCCGATAAGTTATATAACCGGATGAATGCTTCTACCACTGATGAAGACTTTGCTATTGATAATTTGAGTCTAACCGTTTCAAAGACTATAGAAAAGATAACAATACCTGCATATGAGGACACAATTCGCGTGAAGAATATGAGGCCATTAGAAAAAGAAGAAGGGGGGAAATAGTATGTGGCTTCCAATATTAGGCCTGATACTAGGAGTTTTTTTAGGATTGATATCAGAGTTACGTATCCCCCCAGAATATTCAAATTATTTATCAATTGCTATTTTAGCAGCACTTGATACACTATTAGGAGGTATTCGAGCACACCTACAAGACATCTATGATGAAATCGTTTTTGTTTCAGGTTTTTTCTTTAACATAATGTTGGCAGCAAGTTTAGCTTTTCTCGGTGTTCATCTTGGTGTAGACTTGTATTTAGTAGCTGTATTTGCTTTTGGGGTAAGACTTTTCCAAAACATCGCTGTTATTAGAAGAATATTGATATCAAAATGGTCTATTTCTAGAGGGAAATTGAAAAAAAGTTGAATATTTTAAAGGGTATTTTATGTGATTGACGAATAAATAATAGTAGAGAAATCAAGTAAATATTCCAATAAAAAATTTGTTACAAACATGTAAAGCTAGATTCATTGTCATGTTGTTCTTCAACGAATAGAATAGAATGTATTGATAGATGAGGAGGTGCCTTAGAATGAACAACAATGAACTATTTGTAAGTCTTGACATCGGTACATCCAGTGTTAAAGTAATTATTGGTGAAATGACAAATGATTCTTTAAACATTATTGGTGTAGGTAATGTAAAATCAGAAGGATTGAGAAAAGGATCTATTGTAGATATAGATGAAACTGTTCATTCTATAAAGAAAGCGGTAGAACAAGCTGAGAGAATGGTCGGAATCTCTCTAAAGAGAGTCGTCGTTGGAGTAACTGGGAATCATGTACACCTGCAAGACTGTCATGGTGTGGTTGCTGTTTCAAGTGAAAATCGAGAAATTGCTAATGAAGATGTTAGAAGGGTTATTGAGGCAGCCCAAGTCATATCAATTCCACCAGAACGAGAAATAATTGATGTTATCCCAAGACAATTTATTGTGGATGGTCTAGATGAAATCAACGATCCACGCGGGATGCTAGGTGTACGTTTAGAAATGGAAGGAACGATTATTACAGGTTCAAAAACGATCTTACATAATTTATTACGTTGTGTAGAGCGTGCTGGCTTAGAGATAACAGACATTTGCTTACAACCATTAGCCGCAGGTTCTGTCGCCTTATCAAAAGACGAAAAGAACTTAGGTGTTGCCCTTGTTGACATTGGTGGTGGTTCAACTACTATTGCTGTCTTTGAACAAAACCACCTATATGCAACTAGTGTTCTTCCAGTAGGTGGGGAACATATAACAAAGGACTTATCAATTGGTCTGCGTACAACAACTGATGAAGCTGAACGTATTAAAGTCAAATATGGACACGGCTATTACGATCATGCATCACAAGATGAGGTATTTGAAGTACAAATTATTGGGTCTGATAAAAAGAGGACCTTTAATCAATTAGAAATTGCTGATATTATTGAAGCACGACTTGAAGAAATGTATGAGCTAATCTTACATGAATTAAGAAGACTTGGTATTGGAGAACTACCAGGAGGTATTGTGTTAACTGGGGGAACTGTTAGAATGCCAGGGGTACTTGAATTAGGACAAGCTGTTCTTCAAAATAGTGTAAGAATAGCAAGTCCTGATTATATTGGTGTTAGAGAACCTCAATATATGACTGGTGTGGGCTTAATACAATTTGCTCATAAGAATGCTAAAATTCAAGGTAGAAAAATTGGTTCTAATGTTTCAGTTAATACGATGGAGGTTGCTGCAACGAATGAGCCACAGCAGCAACGAACAAAGCAACAGCAACAGCAAGAAGATAAAAAGGTAAATAAAGTAAAGAAGTTTTTTGGCTACTTCTTTGAATAGTTCTCATCAATAAGATGTTAATTGATGGATTAGGAGGATTTCGCATGTTGGAGTTTGAATCAAATATTGACGGCTTGGCTACCATTAAGGTTATCGGAGTAGGTGGCGGTGGTAATAACGCTGTCAATCGAATGATAGAGCATGGTGTACAAGGTGTTGAGTTTATTGCAGTTAACACAGACGCGCAAGCATTAAATTTATCAAAAGCAGAAATTAAAATGCAAATTGGATCAAAGCTAACACGAGGATTAGGAGCAGGTGCAAATCCAGAGGTTGGAAAAAAGGCTGCTGAGGAAAGTAGAGAGCAGATTGAGGAAGCATTAAGAGGCGCTGATATGGTATTTGTTACTGCTGGAATGGGCGGTGGTACAGGAACTGGTGCAGCACCTGTCATTGCTCAAATAGCAAAGGATTTAGGAGCATTAACTGTGGGTGTTGTTACTAGACCGTTTACATTTGAAGGACACAAACGTCAAATGCAAGCAGCTGGTGGAATTTCCTCAATGAAGGAATCAGTTGATACTCTTATCGTCATACCTAACGATCGCTTACTTGAAATTGTTGATAAGAATACACCTATGCTTGAAGCGTTTAGAGAAGCTGATAATGTTTTACGACAAGGTGTTCAAGGTATCTCTGACTTGATTGCTACTCCTGGATTAATTAACCTTGACTTTGCAGATGTTAAAACAATAATGTTTAATAAAGGATCTGCATTAATGGGTATTGGTGTAGCAACTGGAGAAAACCGAGCGGCAGAGGCAGCTAAAAAGGCTATTTCTAGTCCTTTACTTGAAACATCGATTGATGGGGCACAAGGTGTACTAATGAATATTACTGGTGGTACAAACTTAAGTCTTTATGAAGTACAAGAAGCTGCAGATATTGTTGCATCTGCTTCAGATCAAGATGTAAATATGATTTTTGGATCTGTTATAAATGAAAATCTTAAAGATGAGATTATTGTAACTGTGATTGCAACTGGATTTACTGAACAAGAGGTAATTCCTATGAAACAACCACGTCAATTTGGTGGTAGTAACACAGCTGCAAAGACTGCACCAAAACGAGAAGTTAAGCGTGAAGAAACAGTTCATGAAACACCAACAAGAAATAATAATCAACAAGCAGAGGATACGCTAGATATCCCAACATTCTTAAGAAACCGTAATAATCGTCGTTAATAGCAATAATGCTAAGAGTGGTTTAGAATTTCTAGTTTAATTTTAAAAGGTGCTAATTCTTCTAAGAGTTAGCACCTTTTTTATCTTCATTAAATTCTTTTCTAAGTCGCATCAAAGAATATAAAAACCAGTACACATAACTCGACAAAAATTCTAAAATTCTCCTAAAAATACTTACACTTTCTCGGCATTAAGTGACAGACTTTCTATTATTGAGGACGTATACTAAGTCCTAACAGGTTGTTATTTCGAATAGCACTACTTGAAAGGAAAAGAAAGATTTTAGAAAGAGGGATAAGCAGGTCATCATTAGATTATTAATCAGAATATTTGGTGAATATTATCATTTAAGATGGATTATTGATTGCTTTTTTATTACCTTAGGGAAAGGAGTAACAGATGTCTATCTATTTAGACGTTATTTGGCTCTTAAACTTTTCCTTTGATTTGTTTCTACTTTTATTAACAGCTATTGTCCTAAAAAAGAAGATTCTTAAATGGCGAATTTTGTTTGCAGCACTTCTAGGGTCAAGTATTGTGCTTATGATGTTTTCTCCATTATCGTTTATCGCTATTAATCCTGTGGGCAAGTTGGTTATCTCGATTGTTATGGTGTGGCTAGCATTTGGTTATATCCGATTTCGGACCTTTTTACAGAGCCTGTTAACCTTTTACTTTGTCACATTTATGGTTGGAGGTGGCATGATAGGTGCTCATTACTTTTTACAGGCAGAGATGAGCTATTTAGATGGTGTTTTTATGACAAACTCTTCAGGTTTCGGCCACCCAATTAGTTGGTTATTTGTACTTGTTGGTTTTCCTGTAATATGGATATTTTCAAAGAACCGTCTTGAAGGATTAGAAGCTAAAAAGATACAATTTGAACAAATTGTAGCAGTTACGATACGAGTAGATTCTATTTATTATAATTTGAAAGGTTTGGTTGATAGCGGAAATCAACTACATGATCCAATAACCGGAAGCCCAGTTATGATCATTGATACTATGAAAGCACAGGAATTCATTCCACATCAACTCGTTAAGCAAGCACTACAAGATGATGTCATGCAATCATTGGGCGAAGATAGCTATGGTGTTCATCCGTGGGAACATCGTGTCAGAATCATTCCATACCGTGTCATTGGAAAGGAAAATCAATTTTTACTAGGATTTAAACCTGATGAGGTCTGGATAGAAACGGAAAAGGAAAAAATTATTGTACATAAGACCATTATCGGCTTGAATCAAACCACTTTATCTACAGAAGATGAATATCAATGTATCATCCATCCAAAAATGCTTCAAGGGAGAGTTGTTGACAGCGTATCTTAACATTTAGTTACTTTTATCTTACTCAGTGTCTTTTGTTTTAATGTGTTAATTATTCGATTTTATTTTGCTGGATGTGAAATTTTTGGGGGTATAGCGTTTTTGGCGGTAAATATACGTTTTTTATGAGGGTTGGGTTGTAAGGGAAAAAGGAGAGCGCTTTTTCCTAGATAGTGTTTTTGGCGGTAAATATACGTTTTTTATGATGGTTGGGTTGTAAGGGAAAAAGGAGAGCGCTTTTTCCTAGATAGCGTTTTTGGAGTAAATATACGTTTTTTATGAGGTTTGGGTTGTAAGGGAAAAAGGAGGGCGCTTTTTCCTAGATAGTGTTTTTGGCAATAATATACGTTTTTTATGAGGTTTGGGTTGTAAGGGAAAAAGGAGGGCGCTTTTTCCTAGATAGTGTTTTTGGCAATAATATACGTTTTTTATGAGGTTTGGGTTGTAAGGGAAAAAGGAGAGCGCTTTTTCCTAGATAGTGTTTTTGGCGGTAAATATACGTTTTTTATGAGGTTTGGGTTGTAAGGGAAAAAGGAGAGCGCTTTTTCCTAGATAGTGTTTTTGGCGGTAAATATACGTTTTTTATAAGGTTTGGGTTGATAGGGAAAAAGGAGGGCGCTTTTTCCTAGATTGAGGTTTTGGAGGGAAAGAATTTGAAAAAGTTGAAGTTACGTCTTACTTATTTATGGTATAAGGTTTTAATTAAATTAGGATTGAAGACAGATGAGGTTTATTATATTGGTGGTAGTGAAGCTTTGCCGCCGCCTCTTTCTAAGGATGAGGAGGCAGTTTTGTTAGAGAAATTGCCTACAGGAGATCAAGCAGCCAGAGCAATATTAATAGAACGGAATTTGCGTTTAGTGGTATATATTGCACGTAAGTTTGAAAATACTGGGATTAATATTGAAGATTTGATTAGTATTGGTACAATCGGATTGATCAAGGCTGTTAATACGTTTAATCCTGAAAAGAAGATCAAACTTGCTACATATGCATCTCGCTGTATTGAAAATGAGATATTAATGTATTTACGTAGAAATAATAAATTGCGGTCAGAGGTTTCTTTTGACGAACCTTTGAATATAGATTGGGATGGTAATGAGTTACTCTTATCCGATGTATTAGGTACAGAAGATGATATTATAACGAAGGATCTTGAGGCTAACGTAGACCGTAAATTATTAATGAAGGCTCTTCAGCAGTTAAATGATCGAGAGAAACAAATTATGGAGCTCCGTTTTGGATTACAAGGCGGCGAAGAAAAGACACAAAAAGATGTGGCAGATATGCTAGGTATTTCTCAATCTTATATTTCAAGGTTGGAAAAACGGATTATTAAAAGGTTACAAAAAGAATTTAATAAAATGGTTTAAAATTTTTTTTAGCTTTAGAACCCTAATCATATCAATTGAAAAGAGCATTTTTTCCTTCCTTAACGAGATAGCTTGTGCATATTTTTTCCTCTCGAGGAGATACTTAACACTGTACAGCAACTCCTGTTAGGAGGGAAAGAATTGACCAGAAATAAAGTCGAAATTTGTGGAGTAGATACCTCAAAACTTCCAGTACTTAAGAACGACAAAATGAGAGTGCTATTTAAGCAAATGCAAAGCGGAGACTTATCAGCAAGAGAAGAGCTGGTGAATGGCAACTTAAGATTGGTACTTAGTGTAATCCAGCGATTTAACAACCGAGGAGAATTTGTTGACGATTTGTTTCAAGTAGGCTGTATTGGATTAATGAAATCAATCGATAATTTTGACTTAGGCCAGAATGTCAAATTTTCAACATATGCTGTACCAATGATCATCGGAGAAATTCGTAGATACTTAAGGGACAATAATCCAATCCGTGTTTCCCGTTCACTTCGTGATATCGCTTATAAGGCTCTTCAAGTTAGAGAACGGCTTATGAGTGAGACATCGAGAGAACCGACTGCTGAAGAAATCGCAAAGGTACTTGAAGTACCACATGAAGAAATTGTTTTTGCATTAGATGCTATTCAAGATCCTGTTTCATTATTCGAGCCTATCTATAACGATGGGGGCGATCCTATTTTTGTAATGGATCAACTTAGTGATGAAAAGAATCGTGACATTCAATGGATTGAAGAATTAGCCTTAAAAGAAGGTATGAGACGTTTGAATAGTCGTGAAAAGCTCATACTAAGAAAACGATTTTTTCAAGGAAAAACACAAATGGAAGTTGCCGAAGAAATTGGTATATCTCAAGCGCAGGTTTCTCGGTTAGAGAAAGCTGCAATCAAACAAATGAATAAGAATATTCAAAACTAGACTGCTCATAATGAGCGGTCTTTCTTTTTGCTTTTCAGAAAATCGTAAAATATTATGAAAGTGTTTGGCATGAGATCTCGACTCTCAACGACATTTTCGTGCAAAACAGGTATTCTTAGTAAGGGGATAGCTTAATTCACGATTGTTGAAGTTTATCTAAGTAGTCATCCATTGTATGAAGTAGCAAGCCTTTTTTGATTTCCTATATAATGAGCAGTTTTATGAAATCGTTTATGAGATCTAAATTGAACACTTCTTTTATTATTATGGAGTTATTTAAGAAAATAAAAAATTTCAATTGAATAGTTTATCCTACTTCAAACATATATATAACTAACATAGGATAAATTCAAGATGATTATTAACACCAATAATAAAAAGTAATATTAATTAGAGCTGATGAACGTCATATTTATATAATGGGAGGCTTTATTATGTATATTTCAGATTTTCAAACAAAGGATGTTGTAAATGTCTCTGATGGTAAAAAATTAGGAAACATAGGTGACTTCGATATAAATGTGACAACAGGTAAAATTCAAGCAATAATTATCAATGGTCAAGGAAAGATGTTAGGTTTTTTTGGGAAGGACGAGGAATTCGTCATCCCGTGGCGAAATATAGTGAAGATAGGCGAAGATGTGATTCTGATAAGAATGAATCGACAAAGTGAAAGTCCCACTGAATAATTTATCTTTCTGCTTAAACGTTATAGATAGGTGTGGTAAAATAAATGAGATATCATTTATTTTAATGTCGAAACAAAAGGGTTGAATGGATATGTCAGGAGAACCTTTCAAGTTAAGAGATACGACCTTTATGTCTCTAGCAAAATGGGAAGATCAAATTAAAGGTATAACTGCGGGATTTTCAACAAAGGTTGGTGGTGTCAGTAAGGACCACTTTTCTAGTTTAAACTTAGGTCTTCATGTGCAAGATCAGTCCAGCCTAGTATTGGAAAATAGAGATATTCTTGCAAAAAGCATTAATTCCCCTTTAAACAAGTGGGTATTTGCTGAACAAATACATTCTACATATATTAAAAAAGTATCAACTTTCGATTGTGGAAAAGGTTTGTCCTCATATAAAGACGGTGTGGCAAATTGTGATGGATTATATACTAGTGATAAAGAAATTGTACTCTCACTTTGTTTTGCTGATTGTGTTCCACTCTATTTTTTTGCTCCTGAAAAACCATTGGTAGGTATTGCGCATGCTGGTTGGAGGGGAACAGTTAGCGATATTGGTGGTGATATGGTTAGAAAATGGCAGGCTATTGAAGGGATCCATCCTAAAGATATTAAAGTAGCTATTGGACCCTCAATTGGTTCATGTTGCTATGTAGTGGACGAAAATGTAATCACACAAATAGATATAACTAGAATAAATAACTACTCGATCCCTTTTAGCTCCGTATCAAAAGGACAATATAAGTTAGACTTGAAAAGTCTTAACAAATATTATCTCTTGGAGGCAGGAATAAAAGAGGCAAATATCTCAATATCCCAGCTATGTACTAGTTGTGAAGGAGAACTGTTTTTTTCTCATCGACGTGATGATGGAATGACTGGTCGAATGTTGGGTTTTATTGCAGTTAAGTAAGGAGGTAAAAGTTGCTATGAACGTGCAGGACAATTATCAAACTATTCGAAGCAATATTGACAACATATGCATACGTACTGGACGAAGCCCGGACGAAATTAATGTAATTGCGGTTACAAAATATGTGGGTATTGAACGTGCAGAAGCAGCAATAGAAGCCGGTGTACGACATTTTGGTGAAAATAGGGACGAAGGACTGGAAACAAAATATCAAAAACTAGGTGATAAAGCTGTTTGGCATTTTATTGGATCACTACAAACAAGAAGGGTAAAAAACATTATAGATAAGGTTGAATACATACATTCACTAGACCGCCTTTCATTAGCAAAGGAAATTGACAAACGTACACAAAAGCCAATAAAATGCTTTTTACAAGTAAATGTATCTGGTGAAGAATCAAAACATGGTTGTTCACCTCAGGATTTAATGAGTTTAGTTAAGGGAATCAAAGAATTACCATCAATTCATGTTGTAGGATTAATGACGATGGCACCCTTGACAGAAGATAAAGAATTAATTCGTGATTGCTTTAAACAGTTAAAAGTACTCCAACAAGGTGTACAAGCCCTACAGCTTTCTACCATACCATGTCATGAACTTTCAATGGGCATGTCAAATGACTATGAAATTGCTATTGAAGAGGGTGCTACATTTATACGGATAGGAACTTCACTAGTTGGTAATGAAATCGGAGGTGTTTGATGTGTCAATTAAAAATAAATTTAAAAGTTTTTTTGCCTTAGATGAAGAAGAATATGAATATGTTGATAATGAAGAGCAGCAACTAGAATATGAGGAACAGCATTCTATTTCGCATAAACCGCAAACTCAATCACAAAAACAAAATGTTGTAAGTTTGCAAAGTATACAAAAATCATCTAAAGTTATTTTATGTGAACCGAGAGTATATGCAGAGGCACAGGAAATTGCCGACCATTTAAAAAATCGCCGAGCAATAGTTGTTAATCTACAAAGTATTCAAAGAGATCAGGCAAAACGTATCGTAGACTTTCTCAGTGGAACTGTATATGCAATTGGAGGAGACATCCAAAAAATAGGGATGAATATCTTCTTATGTACACCTGATAATGTAGATGTATCGGGATCAATTTCAGAATTAGTAGCTGAAGAAGAACAACAAAGGTGGTAGTTAGATTATGTCTATTGTATTCAGTTTAATTGGCACATTATTGCAACTCTATTCATTTGCAATCATTGCCTACATCTTATTATCCTGGTTTCCAGGAGCAAGGGAATCAAGCTTTGGACAAATATTAGTTAAGATATGTGAACCTTATTTAGAACCATTTCGAAAGATCATTCCTCCATTGGGTATGATTGATATTTCACCGATTGTAGCCATTCTTGCATTACGTCTTGCTCAATATGGTGTGGGTTATCTATATAGTTTAATAAGTTAATTTCTTTTTTGAAATCTGACTCATTAAGAATCTATTATAGGTTAAGAAATAGAAGGTCGATAAAGGATTCTGACCCCTAATGTTTTTTAAAAAATTAAGATCATTGCAAATAACCATTGGTTAAAGAGACTTGTTATTGTCTCTCTTTTCTTAATTTGAATATGTACATAAAAGTAATTGTGGACAATGAATTATTTTAATTGGAGTTGTGACTAAGATGGACCACTTATATCAACATTTTCGAGCTGAAGAACGATACTTTATAGATCAAGTTCTTGAATGGAAAGAAATTGTGGTCACTCAATATAGTCCTAAATTAACGGACTTTCTTGATCCCAGAGAACAAGAAATTGTTAGTTCTGTAATTGGTGAGAACTTAGATGTGAGAGTATCATTCTTAGGAGGTATTGAAGAAACCGAACGGAAAAGAGCGTTATTTTACCCAGATTATTTTCAACATGGTGAAGATGATTTTAAGTTAACTCTTTTTGAGGTGCAATATGCAAGTAAATTTGTTACTCTTCAACATCAACAAGTATTAGGATCATTAATGAGTCTTGGTCTTAAACGATCAAAATTTGGTGATATTCGATTATCAGATCATATTGTACAGTTTGTTTGTGCAAGTGAAATAGCTGATTTTTTAGAAGCTAATCTTCAAGAGGTTGGTCGGGCGAAAATTAACTTAACAAGGAAAAATTCAAATGAACTTATTCGTCAGTCTGAAATGAAGGAAGAGAGTATCTCGACCGTTCCCTCACTGCGTCTCGATGTCATAGGATCTACAATATATAATATCTCACGTCAAAAAATACAACCACTTATCACGAATGGACTTGTTAAAGTGAATTGGAAAACGGTTGATTCTGTATCGTTTGAATGCAGAGAAGGTGATACTTTATCCGTACGTGGTTATGGAAGAAGTCAGCTCATATCAATTGAAGGTAAGACAAAGAAAGATCGCTGGAGAATTGTAGTGACTAAACATAAGTAAAGACTGCTTCGCAAAGAATTATTTTATTCATATAGCACTTCTTTACTTATATAATCTGTCTTTGTACTCTTTTCGGTAAATGAAGCAACCATTTTCTGCTAAAATAGCTTTAATACGGGTGTGATATTTATATGCCGAGAATACTAGGTTTGAAAGTAAAAAGCCTAAAATAAAGAATGATTAGTCGCTAATTTAAAAATAAATTATTAAATTAGCAGGAATTTCAACAATCCTGTCGAAATTTGCTTTATAATGTTGACAAGGATAAACTATTTTACTATATACTGGAGGTGGCATCCATGCCTTTAACACCATTAGATATCCATAATAAGGAATTCAGTAAAGGGTTTCGTGGATATGACGAAGACGAAGTAAATGAATTTCTTGATCAGGTAATAAAAGATTATGAAATGGTCATACGCGATAAAAAGGAACTTGAGTCACGTGTAAATGAAATGAATGAAAGACTAGGTCATTTTACTAATATCGAATCAACCTTGAATAAATCGATAATCATTGCTCAAGAAGCTGGTGATGACGTAAAACGTAATGCTCAAAAAGAATCTAAGTTAATTATTAAAGAAGCAGAAAAAAATGCTGATCGAATTATTAATGAAGCGCTGGTTAAGTCACGAAAGATTGCTATGGAAATTGAAGAACTTAAAAAGCAATCAAAGGTATTCAGAACACGATTCCAAATGCTTATTGAGGCACAATTAGATCTTCTAAAAAATGATGATTGGGATCATTTACTAGAATATGAAGTAGAACCAATCTTTGGAGAGACAGAAGAAACAGAGGCATAAACTTGACTTTGTTAATTTGAATCGCATATAATACGAAAACAAAGATATCTTTTATTAAGTTGGACTGAAGTAAGATCATTCAAAAAAATGGTAATGCTGATAAATGTCAATAAAACTTAAATGATTGTTTTGATACAATCTATATCATTAAAAACGGTGAAAGGGAAAAGTAATCCTTTCTACCCTTATTTAGCGAATCGAGGATGGTGTAAGCTCGAGATAAGTGGAAGGATAAAAGATCACCCTAGAGTTCCTTGCTGAACATGTTAAATTAGTAAGCAATGGCGTGTCATTCTCGTTACGAATGTCGAGTGGGTTAATATTTATCGTTAACCTATTAGGGTGGTACCGCGAGAAAACCTTCTCGTCCCTTTGTAGGGATGAGAAGGTTTTTTTGTGTTTTATTCGATCATATTAGTATAGGTTACTTAAAAAGATCAAATTCATATGAAAGTGTATTGTTTTTTTATACTTTTTTATAAAATCTAACAAAATTAACTGGAGGAATGAAAATGGATTATAAAGATACTCTTTTAATGCCGAAAACTGATTTCCCAATGAGAGGAAATCTGCCAAATAGAGAACCACTAATGCAAGATAAGTGGGAGGAAATGGATATTTATAATATGGTTCAAGAGAGAACGAAAGACCGTCCACTCTTTATCTTGCATGATGGACCGCCTTATGCAAATGGTGACATCCATATGGGGCATGCTCTTAACAAGATTTTAAAAGATTTTATTGTACGTTATAAATCAATGAATGGATATTGTGCTCCATATGTACCGGGTTGGGATACACATGGTCTACCAATTGAAACAGCACTTACGAAAAATAAAAAAGTTAAAAGAAAAGAAATGTCGGTTGCTGATTTTCGAAAACTTTGTGAAGAGTATGCTTGGGATCAAATTAACACACAACGTGAACAATTCAAACGTTTAGGTGTTCGTGCAGATTGGGATAATCCATATGTGACCTTAAAACCAGAATACGAAGCCCAACAGATCAAAGTATTTGGAGAGATGGCAAAAAAAGGATATATTTATAAAGGTCTTAAACCGGTATATTGGTCTCCATCAAGTGAATCTGCTTTAGCGGAAGCTGAAATAGAATATGCTGATAAACGCTCACCATCCATATATGTTGCTTTTCCCGTAAAAGATGGGAAAGGTGTATTAACTAACGATGAAAAAATAATTATCTGGACAACAACACCTTGGACTATTCCTGCAAACTTAGGAATCTCCGTCCATCCTGATTTAGAATACAGTGTTGTAGCAGTTGACGGAGAAAAATTTGTCGTAGCTTCAGCATTGGTGGAAAGTGTTGCCCAAACAATTGAATGGGAAAACTATAAGGTTGATCGGACAATTAAAGGTGCTGACCTTAATCGGGTTGTAGCTTCACATCCTCTTTATAATCGTGATTCGCTTGTCATGCTGGGTGATCATGTAACTAGCGACGGTGGTACTGGTTGTGTTCATACGGCTCCAGGACACGGCGAGGATGACTTTATCATAGGCGGACAATATGGTTTAGATGTTTTATGTCCTGTTGATGAAAAGGGTTATATGACAAAAGAGGCTGAAGGTTTTGAAGGTATCTTCTACGATGAAGCAAATAAACCTATCACAGAAAAATTACAAGAGGTTGGAGCGTTATTAAAGTTACAATTTATCACTCATTCATACCCACATGATTGGAGAACGAAAAAACCGACGATCTTCCGTGCAACAGCACAGTGGTTCGCTTCCATTAAAGATTTTCGTGAGAATCTCTTAACAGCAATTAATGAGACGAAATGGGTGCCTTCTTGGGGAGAAACAAGACTATATAATATGGTTCGTGACCGTGGTGATTGGTGTATCTCGCGCCAACGTGCTTGGGGTGTTCCAATTCCAGTATTCTATGCTGAAAATGGTCAACCAATTATTACAGACGAAACAATTGAACATATCTCTAATCTTTTCCGTGAACATGGCTCAAACGTTTGGTTTGAACGTGAAGTTGAGGATCTTTTACCAAAAGGATTTACACATGAAGGAAGTCCAAATGGGAAATTCACTAAAGAAATTGATATTATGGATGTCTGGTTTGATTCAGGTTCATCACATCAAGCAGTACTAGAGGAAAGAGATGACTTACAGAGACCAGCTGATTTATATTTGGAAGGCTCTGATCAGTATCGCGGTTGGTTTAATTCTTCACTATCAACAGCAGTTGCAGTTACGGGAAAAGCACCTTATAAAGGTGTGTTGAGTCATGGATTTGCACTTGACGGTAATGGACGTAAAATGAGTAAATCATTAGGTAATACTGTATTACCTTCTAAGGTTATGAAACAACTTGGCGGAGATATCTTGCGTCTATGGGTTGCCTCTGTTGATTATCAAGCAGATGTAAGAGTATCTGATGCAATTTTAAAACAAGTTGCTGAGGTTTATCGTAAAATCCGTAACACATTCCGTTTCTTACTTGGAAATTTAGCTGATTTTAATCCTACAACAGATATGGTAAGTTTAGAAAATCTGCGTGAAGTGGATCTTTACATGCTTGTTAAGTTAAATAATTTAACAAAGCGAGTAAAAGAAGGTTATGAACAGTATGAGTTTGCTGCAATTTATCATGCCGTTCACAATTTCTGTACAATTGAATTAAGTTCATTCTATTTAGATTTTGCTAAGGATGTTTTATATATTGAGTCCGAAGGGAATCAAGAACGCCGAGCTATTCAAACAGTACTTTATGAGACATTGTTGTCACTAGTTAAATTGGTTACACCAATTCTTCCACATACAGCTGACGAAGTATGGACCCATATTGAATCAGTAACAGAAGAAAGTGTTCAATTAGTTGATATGCCAGAAGTCAAAATTTATCCGAACTCAGATGAACTAGAAAAGAAATGGGATGTATTTATGTCATTACGCGATGATGTACTCAAGTCATTAGAGGTAGCACGTAATGAAAAAATTATTGGAAAATCATTAAACGCAACTATTTCACTTTATCTAAATACAGATGCAAAAGCACTGCTTGAATCGGTAGATGAAGATTTAAAACAATTATTTATCGTATCAGGTTTTGACATTGCTGGTGACTATGAAGAAGCACCTGCTCAAGCCCAAACGTTTGATACTGTGAAGATTGTAATCACACAAGCAGAAGGTGAAACATGTGATCGTTGTTGGATCGTCACACCTCAAGTCGGTCAGGTGGCTGAACACCCAACATTATGTCCTCGTTGTGCTTCAATTGTAAAGGAACATTATATAGCTGAATAATTGAAAAGAGCATGACGATAATCTTTATCTGTCAAGGATAGTAATACACATAGCGTAATCAATCTTGAAAATGGAGCCTGACCTCAAAGATACACTTTGGGTCAGGCTTTCTTTTTAATAGCCTTTTTAAAGAGGGAAAATAGCTAAGTCATTTAACGAAAAAGCACTTTTGTACATACTTAGTATGTATGAAAGTGTAATTACGAAAAACAACATTTTATCAAAAAACAGTCTTTTAATTAATTGGTAATCGTAATGAAAAAATTTCTAAAATTTAACAAATAAGGTTTAATAATGTTAGTTGAGGGTAAAAAATACATAATCACTTATAAATGTAGATAGAGGAAACTTTCTTTAAATTACAGGAAAATTCTTAATAGGTTGAGTTGAGTTTTTGGGGATAAACTATTGATACATCATGAGAAGGATAGGAGTGTCCATCTTGAATAAATATAATGGGATCCGTTATGAATTGCAAGTGATGAAGGAAGAACTGCGAGCTAGACTATTTGATCACAGTTTGTTTGAAATGACTTGTGATGATCATCAAGGGAAAGGTAATACTTTGATGCTTCATATTAAAGAGGAACTTCAGGATGTAGAACGTGCCTTAATGAAATTTGATAAAGAGATATACGGATTTTGTGAGGAAACCGGCGAAGAGATCCCTTTTGAAAAAATAAGGATACTCCCAACAGCAAGAACAAAATACGATTTTTATTTCCAAGAGTTATTTGAAAAAAAATCGCTTCCACAATACAATTATTCACTTGAAGAAACGTATATTACAGGAAGTGACTTTTGAAAAACAAGATTCCGAATTTGTACCAAGAAATTCAGCTATTGGAAGATAATAAAACTAAATTTAATGAGTAACTAAGCATTAACAAAAAGAATACTGCTTATTCAATGACCCGAATTTATTTGGGTCATTTATTTTGAAGCTTATTTCTAGTTTCAATAAGATCCTCCCTGTGGTACAATTCATATGGATAAAAACTTGACAAACCAATAGAATCGAAGGAAAGTTGGGAGAGTTCGTGTTTTATTATATAATTGCAGCAGTTATTATTATTCTTGACCAAGTAACGAAATGGTTTATTGTTAAAAACATGGAGCTTGGAGAAAACATTCCTGTTATCGAAAATTTCTTATATATTACATCTCATCGTAATACAGGAGCAGCATGGGGGATATTACCAGGTCAAATGTGGTTTTTTTATATCATCACGGCTGTTGTCATCGTTGGGATCATCTTTTATATCCAGAAATATACGAAGGAAAATAAGGTAATGGGGATTTCCCTTGGTTTAATGCTAGGTGGAGCAATTGGTAATTTCATTGACCGTTTATTTCGTAAAGAAGTTGTCGATTTTATAAATACATACATCTTTTCATATGACTTTCCAATTTTCAATATAGCAGATTCAGCTTTATGTGTTGGAGTTGTATTGTTATTTATTCATATGTTGTTTTTCGAAGGGAAACAAGAGAAGGAGCAAGCGTAAATGGACATCGTTGAAATACAAGTAAAAGAAGAACAAAATTACGAACGAGTTGATAAGGTATTAACAGCATATAACCAAGAGTGGTCGCGTTCACAAGTACAGATTTGGATAAAAAATGGATCTGTAAAGATAGATGGTCATACCATTAAGACCAATTATAAATGTCAGCCGAATGATACCATTATTATTGAAATTCCAGAACCAGAGCCACTAAATGTGGTTGCCGAAGAAATGAGCCTTGATATTTATTATGAGGATCAAGACGTACTTGTTGTTAATAAACCAAAAGGAATGGTAGTCCACCCTGCACCCGGTCATCTTAGAGGTACACTAGTAAATGGTTTAATGGCCCATTGTACCGATCTATCAGGAATTAATGGGATATTAAGACCTGGAATTGTCCATAGAATTGACAAGGATACCTCAGGCCTACTGATGGTTGCGAAAAATGATTTGGCACACGAATCTTTAGTACAACAATTGGTCGATAAAACCGTCACTAGACGATATAAAGCGATTGTCCATGGGAGTATTCCTCATGATAATGGAACAATCAATGCACCTATTGGACGAGATAGAGTGGATCGTCAAAGTATGACCGTTACGAATGTAAGTAGTAAGGATGCCGTTACACATTTTAACGTGTTAGACCGTTTTGATAAGTTTACTTATGTAGAATGTCAGCTAGAAACAGGAAGAACCCATCAAATACGTGTCCACATGAAATACATTGGCTTTCCTTTAGTAGGAGATCCTAAATATGGTCCTAAAAAGACTTTACCGATCAATGGTCAGGCACTTCATGCCGGTATATTAGGGTTTATTCACCCAAGAACCAAAGAGTATCTAGAATTTGAAGCACCTTTACCAGAGGAATTTGATTTACTTCTAGATCAGATGAAAAATAATCGTTGACACAATTCTACATGTTTGGCATAATTAATTTAAGTTAATTAGAACCTTTAACACAGTCCCGTGAGGCTGAGAAGGAAGCGGTAAGACATATTAGTGGACTCACTATAATTATGTCTTCGTTAACCCTCTTGCCTTTGGTAAGAGGTTTTTTCGTTTTTTATGGTTTCTTTAAATCACGACTAGGTTCTATTCAAAAAGATTGTTGTTCCTAAAGCATTGAGAAGTAAACAATCTTAACGAAAAACAGCCTTAATAAAAAGAAACGAGGGGAGATCAAATGATGTCTCAAAAGGCAGTTGTCTTAGATGACCAAGCAATTCGTAGAGCTTTAACTAGAATAGCTCATGAAATAATTGAAAGAAATAAAGGTATTGAAGATAGTGTGTTAGTTGGAATCAAAACACGTGGTATATATTTAGCTGAAAGATTGGCAGAACGAATTGAACAAATCGAAGGAAATAAAATAGCGATAGGTGAGCTAGATATCACTCTTTACCGCGATGACCTTTCTAAAAAGACTTCGAATCAGGAGCCACTAGTAAAGGGGGCGGATATCCCAGTTGATGTTACCAATCAAAAAGTTATCCTAGTTGATGACGTTTTGTATACAGGAAGAACAGTGAGAGCTGCAATGGATGCTCTTGTTGACATTGGCAGGCCTGCTAATATCCAACTAGCTGTTTTGGTGGACAGAGGTCATAGAGAATTACCAATCAGAGCTGATTATGTCGGTAAAAACATACCGACATCAGGATCGGAAAAGATTGTTGTTGAACTACAGGAAGCAGATGGTTTAGACCAAGTAACCATTCATGAAAACGAATAATTTCATACCCTTTTAAAGATAGTCCAGAGAGACTACAAAGGGGAACATAAAGACTCAATCGTCTACAAATGATTGATGATCTTCTTGAACCTCTTTGTAACCTTGCAAAGAGGTTTTTTATATGATTAATCGGAAGAGACCTCATAAAAGCTCATTAAAAAATAATACATTTACTATCAAGAACAAACATTATGGAGGTCATAATCATGAAAGAAGATCAAATTATACTAGATGTACATGATACACCAAAACCCTTAACATGGTTTGCATTAAGTTTCCAGCACTTATTCGCAATGTTTGGAGCCACAATTCTAGTACCTTATCTTGTCGGCTTAGACCCAGCTGTAGCACTTATCTCTAGTGGTTTTGGCACGATTGCTTTTCTGCTTATTACAAAAGGTCAGGTTCCAGCTTATCTTGGCTCATCCTTCGCATTCATAACACCTATTATTGTTGCAAAAGAAGCAGGTGGGATTGGCGCTGCAATGGTAGGTAGCTTCCTTGCAGGTTTAGTATATGGAATTATTGCTTTACTCATTTTGAAAACAGGACATAAATGGATAATGAAAATTCTTCCTCCGGTTGTTGTTGGTCCAGTAATTATCGTAATTGGATTAGGCCTATCAGGAACGGCAGTAGATATGGCGACATTAAACGGAGATGCATATAGTCTTCAATACTTTTCCGTTGCGTTAGTTACATTGCTAATTACAATCATTTGCTCGATTTTCTTTAAAGGTTTTTTTAATCTGATACCTGTACTTATCGGCATAGTTGGTGGATATTTATACTCATTAGCAATCGGAATTATCGATTTCTCAGGTGTCCTAGCAGCAGGCTGGTTACAAGCACCAAACTTTATTATCCCATTCGTTGACTACACACCAACACTTACTTTAGAGATTGTATTATTAATGGTTCCTGTAGTGGTAGTGACAATATCAGAGCATATTGGTCATCAATTAGTACTTGGAAAAGTAGTTGGCAGAGACTATATTGAAAAGCCTGGTTTACATCGGTCGATATTAGGGGATGGAGTAGCAACAATGATTGCTTCATTACTTGGAGGACCGCCAAATACAACATACGGTGAAAATATCGGTGTTCTTGCTATAACAAGAGTTTATAGTGTCTTCGTAATCGCAGGTGCTGCTGTTCTTGCAATCGTGTTTGGTTTCATCGGAAAAATATCTGCTTTTATTAGTACAATTCCAACACCAGTAATGGGTGGAGTTTCAATCTTACTTTTCGGTATTATCGCATCATCAGGACTAAGAATGATGATTGATAGCAAGCTTGATTTAGGAAACAAACGTAACTTGATCATAACTTCGGTCATATTAGTGATTGGAATTGGCGAAGCAACATTAAAAATTAAAGGGTTAGATCTACATGGTATGGCACTTGCTGCTATTATCGGAATAGTCCTAAACCTAGTACTACCTTATGAAAAAGAAGAAACGATTAACAATGACATAACGTGATTTGCTTAGATCTTTTAAAGAAAGTCCAGAGAGGCTTGGAAGGGTGTAAAGCAAAGAGAAGGTAGACCTCTACCTACTTTTGCTTCTTTAAAACACCCTGTTTATTTATATAACAGGGTGTTTTTTTAAAAATCAATATGTACTATTTAGCAATCGATTTGTTATAGTAAAAAGTCTTTCAACGAACTGTTGAATAGGGCATAAATACTTCAATATAAGGAGAGAAAAGGTATGAGGAATCTACTGACAATGAATCAGCTTTCAATAGATGATATTTACTCAATTATTGAAGATGCAGAGCAATATAGTTTAGGAAAAGGCTGGATTCCAAAAGAAAAGATGTTTGTCGCAAATCTTTTTTTTGAGCCTAGTACAAGAACACGATTTAGTTTTGAAGTAGCTGAGAAAAAATTAGAACTTGAGGTACTAAATTTCAATTCAGAACATTCAAGTGTTCAAAAAGGTGAAACACTATATGACACAGTCAAAACGTTAGAGTCTATTGGTGCTAATGCAGTCGTTATCAGACATCAAGAAGACCACTTTTTTGAGAATTTGATTGAAAATATTACGATCCCGATTATTAATGCTGGAGATGGTTGTGGGCATCATCCTACGCAATCACTTCTAGATTTATTAACAATTAAACAAGAGTTTGGTAGAATTCAAGATTTGACGATCTCGATCCATGGTGACATCAGCCATAGTCGCGTTGCAAGGTCAAATGCTGAGGTGTTAGGAAGGTTGGGAGCAAGAGTGTTGTTTTCAGGCCCTAAGGAATGGCAAGATCCACTAAATCCTTATGGTGAATACGTAGGAGTCGATGAGGCGATAGCCCAGTCAGATGTAGTTATGTTACTTCGTATACAGCATGAGCGACATGACCAAAAATCTGATTTTGAAAATTACTTGCAAGAGTTTGGGCTTACAAGAGAAAGAGAAAGTCAAATGAAAAATAATGCAATCATTATGCACCCAGCACCAGTTAATCGAGATGTAGAAATTGATGGTACGCTAATTGAGTGTGACCGTTCAAGAATTTTTAAACAAATGGAAAATGGTGTTTTTATAAGAATGGCGGTAATGAAAAGAGCTTTACAACAAATTAACCAAAATCAGGAGGGTATAAAACATGTTATTTGTTCTTAAAAATGGATTTATTTTAGATGAATTTGGTGAGTTGAAAAAAGGAGATGTAAAGGTAGAAAACGGGAAGATTATCGAGGTAGGTGAAAACGTGTCGACTGAAGGGTTTGAAATAGTATCTGTTGAGGGACAGCTTGTTTCACCTGGATTTATTGATTTACATGTCCACTTACGAGAGCCGGGTGGCGAACATAAGGAAACAATTGCAACAGGAACACAAAGTGCTGCAAAGGGTGGTTTTACAACAATTGCACCGATGCCTAATACTCGTCCAGTTCCAGATTCTAAAGAGCAAATGGATTGGCTTCAAAAACGAATCGAAGATACAGCTATTGTAAAAGTACTTCCATACGCTTCAATAACTACTAGACAGCTTGGTGAAGAGTTAACAGACTTTTCAGCATTGAAAGTAGCTGGTGCATTTGCTTTTACCGATGATGGTGTAGGAGTTCAATCTGCTGGAAAAATGCTAGAGGCAATGAAAAAAGCGGCCGGCATTGGGGCAGCAATTGTTGCTCACTGTGAAGAAAATACATTAATTAACAAAGGTTCCGTTCATGAAGGTGAATTTTCAAGGGAACATGGTATCAATGGAATACCTTCAGTATGTGAATCTGTGCATATTGCTAGAGACATTCTTTTAGCTGAAGCTGCAGGATGTCATTACCATGTTTGTCATATAAGTACAAAGGAATCCGTTCGTGTGGTTAGAGATGCAAAAAGAGCAGGGATCCACGTTACTGCTGAAGTAACACCACATCATCTATTATTATCCGAAGACGACATCCCAGGACTAGATCCTAACTATAAAATGAACCCTCCATTACGTGGAAAAGAGGATCAAGCTGCATTAATAGAAGGTTTACGTGATGGTACAATTGATTTTATCGCAACAGATCACGCCCCACATGCAGAAGCTGAAAAAGCAGAAGGAATGCAGTTAGCTCCCTTTGGTATCGTAGGTTTAGAAACCGCCTTTCCCTTGCTTTATACACACTTAGTACAAACTGGGAAATTCTCACTTAAACAAATAATCGACTTTTTAACAATTAAACCCGCCAATGCATTTGGCTTACAAGGTGGGAAATTACAAGTTGGAGCTGCTGCGGATATCACAGTAGTTGATCTAAAAACTGTGACTGAAATTGATCCTTCTGAATTCTTATCAAAAGGGAAAAATACACCATTTACGAATTGGTCTTGCTTTGGTTGGCCAACACTGACAGTAGTTGATGGAGAGATTGTTTGGGAAAGAGGAGGCATTACACAATGAAGAGACAACTAATTTTAGAGGATGGAACTATATTCTTAGGGGAAGCATTCGGCAGTGAAAAAGAGAATGTTGGTGAAATTGTATTTAATACAGGAATGACGGGGTATCAAGAGATTATTTCAGATCCCTCATACTGTGGGCAAATTATTACTTTAACATACCCATTGATAGGAAACTACGGTATTAATCGTGATGATTTCGAAACGATTACACCATTTATAAATGGATTTGTTGTAAAAGAATATTGCGATTTCCCATCAAACTGGAGAAGTGAGTACTCAATTGATGAGTATTTTAAGATGAAGGATATCCCAGGGATTGCGGGAATTGATACTCGTAAGCTTACAAGAATTATCAGAATGCATGGGACATTAAAAGGAGCAATTTGTTCTGCAGAAGCAAATCCTAATGAAATAATTAGCAAACTGAAAGGGATAGTACTACCTAGTAATCAAGTAGAAGTTGTATCAACAAAAACTGCCTATCCGAGCCCAGGCAGAGGCCATAGAGTTGTCTTAGTCGATTATGGAATGAAACACGGTATTCTCAGAGAATTAAATAAACGAAATTGTGATATCATTGTTGTCCCACATTCTGTGACGGCGGAGGAAATATTACAACTTAAACCTGATGGAATAATGCTTTCAAATGGACCTGGAGATCCCAAAGATGTTCCAGAAGCGGTTGAAATGATTAAAGGGATCTTAGGAAAAATACCATTATTCGGTATCTGTCTAGGACATCAATTATTCGCATTAGCTTGTGGTGCAGACAGTGAGAAAATGAAGTTTGGACACAGGGGTTCTAACCATCCTGTTAAAGAACTAGGTACAGGTAAAGTAGATATCACTTCTCAAAACCATGGCTATACAGTGAAAGCAGAATCAATTTCAAATACAGAACTAGAAGTAACACATATAGCATTAAATGATGGAACAGTGGAAGGTTTAAAACATAAACAAGTACCAGCCTTTACTGTACAATATCATCCAGAGGCATCACCTGGTCCTGAGGATTCGAATGGGCTATTCGATCAATTTTTAAGCATGATAGCAGAAAATAAGAAAGAGGGGGTTTTATAATGCCGAAACGTACAGACATAAACAAAATACTTGTCATTGGCTCAGGTCCGATTGTCATTGGTCAAGCAGCAGAATTTGACTATGCTGGTACACAAGCTTGTATCGCGCTTAAGGAAGAGGGTTATCAAGTTGTTTTAGTAAACTCAAATCCTGCAACGATCATGACAGACACAGAAATTGCAGACAAAGTCTATATTGAGCCCCTTACACTTGAGTTTTTAAGTAATATTATTAGAAAAGAACGTCCAGATGCACTTGTACCAACTCTAGGAGGTCAAACAGGTCTGAATTTAGCGGTTGAACTTGCGGAATCAGGTGTTTTAGATGAGTGTGGTGTTGAAATACTTGGTACAAAGCTTTCTGCCATTAAACAAGCTGAGGACCGCGACCTCTTTAGAACACTGATGAATGAATTAAATGAGCCTGTACCTGACAGTGATATTATTCATAATCTGGATGAGGCGTATGCATTTATTGGGAGAGTTGGCTATCCAGTCATTGTAAGACCAGCTTACACGTTAGGTGGTACCGGTGGTGGGATTTGTGAAAATGAAGAAGAATTAATTGAATTCGTAACAAGTGGCTTGAAAAACAGTCCTGTTACCCAATGTCTTTTAGAGAAAAGTATAGCCGGCTTTAAAGAAATTGAATATGAGGTAATGCGCGATTCGAATGATCATGCAATTGTTGTATGTAATATGGAGAATTTTGATCCTGTAGGTGTTCATACTGGTGATTCCATTGTATTTGCACCTAGTCAAACTTTGAGTGACCGTGAATACCAAATGCTACGTAATGTCTCACTTAAAATTATTCGCGCGTTAAAAATTGAAGGTGGATGTAATGTTCAATTAGCACTTGATCCGGATAGCTTCCAATATTACATCATTGAGGTAAATCCTCGTGTAAGTCGTTCATCAGCGTTAGCATCGAAAGCCACAGGATATCCCATTGCAAAGCTAGCAGCAAAAATTGCTGTCGGTCTAACACTTGACGAAATGGAAAATCCTGTTACTGGAAAAACGTATGCTTGCTTTGAGCCTGCCCTTGACTACATCGTATCCAAAATACCTCGCTGGCCATTTGATAAATTTGAATCTGCAAATCGTCATTTAGGAACACAGATGAAGGCGACTGGAGAGGTAATGGCTATTGGACGTACATTGGAAGAATCATTCTTAAAAGCAGTACGATCATTAGAGTCCGATGTTGATTACTTACGCTTAAAAAATGCTGATACATTTACCGATGAATTGATTGAAAAGCGTATCCGTAAGGCTGGTGACGAACGACTCTTTTATATAGCGGAAGCATTAAGAAGAGGTGTAACGAAAGAAGAAATTCATGAGTGGAGCAAAATTGACTTGTTCTTCCTAATGAAGATAGAAAAAATAATAACATTTGAAAAGGTTTTGATAGACAAGCCTTATGAACTTTCAACTTTGCAAAAGGCGAAAGAAATGGGGTTTGCTGATTCAGAGATTGCTAGCTTATGGAATACAAATGAGCGTGAAGTATACGAGCTTCGTAAGCAAGCAGACATTATTCCAGTTTATAAGATGGTGGATACGTGTGCAGCCGAATTTGAATCTGCTACACCATATTTTTATGGAACGTATGAAGATGAAAATGAATCAATCGTTTCTGAAAGAGAAAGTGTTATTGTGCTAGGTTCAGGACCAATTCGAATTGGTCAAGGTGTAGAATTTGATTATGCAACTGTTCATTCTGTTTGGGCAATAAAAGAAGCAGGTTTTGAAGCAATTATCGTGAATAATAATCCTGAAACAGTCTCAACTGATTTTAGTATTTCTGACAAACTTTACTTTGAGCCACTTACGATTGAAGATGTTATGCACATTATTGATTTAGAAAAACCAAAAGGTGTTGTCGTTCAATTCGGTGGTCAAACTGCGATTAATTTAGCGAGTGAACTTCAAGCTAGAGGAGTGAAAATTCTTGGAACCTCGCTAGAAGATCTTGATAGAGCTGAAGATCGAGATAAGTTTGAGCAGACATTACAAACTCTAGGTGTACCACAACCACTTGGTAAAACAGCAACTTCAGTTGAACAAGCAGTGAAAATTGCTAGTAGAATAGGCTACCCTGTATTAGTTCGACCATCTTATGTACTAGGTGGACGTGCAATGGAGATTGTCTACCAAGAAGCTGAATTATTACACTATATGCAAAACGCAGTAAAAATTAACCCACTGCACCCAGTATTAATTGATAAATATTTAACTGGTAAGGAAATAGAGGTTGATGCAATTTCTGATGGTGATACAGTGTTAGTTCCAGGAATCATGGAACATATTGAGCGAGCGGGTGTTCACTCTGGTGACTCGATTGCCGTGTATCCACCACAATCTTTATCTGAAGACATTAAAAATAAAATTGTGGATTACACAATTAGACTTGCTAAAGGATTAAATATAATAGGGTTGTTAAACATACAGTTCGTATTATCAAAAGGTGAGATATTCGTACTAGAAGTGAATCCACGTTCAAGTCGTACCGTTCCATTTTTAAGTAAAATTACAGGTGTACCAATGGCAAACTTAGCGACTAAAGTCATTTTGGGTGCAAGCCTTGAGCAACTAGGCTATCAAACAGGCCTATATCCTGAAAGTGAAGGTGTGTATGTGAAAGCTCCGGTTTTCTCTTTTGCAAAACTTCGCAGAGTAGATATCACGCTCGGGCCTGAAATGAAATCAACTGGTGAGGTTATGGGCAAAGATAGCACACTAGAAAAAGCGCTATATAAGGCATTAGTAGCATCAGGAATTCAAATTAAAAATCATGGTTCTGTCTTGCTTACAGTTGCTGATAAAGATAAAGAAGAAGGACTTGAGATTGCAAGAAGATTCCACCAAATCGGCTATCAAATCCTTGCAACAAGCGGTACAGCTAATTACTTAAAGACAGCAAATATACCAGCAAAAGTAGTCAATAAGATAGGTGCTGAGGAACCAAACCTTCTTGACATCATTCGTAAAGGTGAAGCTCAGTTTGTCATAAATACATTGACAAAAGGTAAGCAACCTGCAAGAGATGGCTTCAAGATCCGTCGTGAATCAGTTGAAAATGGCATACCTTGCTTAACGTCTTTAGATACAGCTGTTGCAATATTAAGAGTTTTAGAATCAATGACATTCTCTACAGATACAATGCCTAAGAATAAGCAGCTTCTTGAGGTGAGCTTAACGTGATAAAACATGAGCTGATGGTCATAACAAAACATGAAAAGATAGCAGAACAAATTTTTCAGCTAACACTTCAGGGGGAGCTAGTATCAGAAATGAGCAACCCTGGTCAATTTGTTCATCTTAAAGTAATAGAAGGAGCTACACCTCTATTAAGAAGACCGATCAGTATTTCTGAGATTAATAAAGAGAAAAAGCAATTTTCGATGATTTATAGAGCTGAAGGGGCTGGAACTCAGCTCCTTTCCAAGAAAAGAGTAGAAGACGTTGTTGATGTGTTAGGTCCATTAGGAAATGGTTTTCCAATTAATGAAATAGAAAGTGGAAAAACAGCACTATTGGTTGGGGGCGGAATTGGTGTTCCTCCTTTACTAGAGCTATCAAGACAATTAGTCGCAAAAGGGATCAAAGTCCAACATGTTTTAGGTTTCCAAACTGTGGGCGCTGTATTTCTAGAAGAAGAATTCTCATCATTAGGTATGACAATTATTACAACGGATGATGGTTCTTATGGATATCGAGGATTTGTAACAGATGCGATTAACGATCATAACATACAGTTTGATATGATGTATAGTTGCGGACCAACTCCAATGCTAAAAGCACTTGAAAGACTACACGGACATAAACCATTATTTTTATCCCTTGAGGAAAGAATGGGCTGTGGCATTGGAGCTTGTTTTGCCTGTGTATGTCATACAGGCGATGATCCTGATGGTACTAGCTATAAAAAAGTATGTAGTGATGGTCCTGTATTTAAGGTTGGAGAGGTGGTTCTATAATCATGCTGGAAATTAATTTACCTGGCTTATCATTAAAAAATCCGATTATGCCTGCATCCGGTTGCTTTGGCTTTGGTCGAGAATATAGTCAATTTTATGATCTAAGTAAGCTTGGGTCGATTATGATAAAAGCGAGTACACAAGAAGCACGCTTTGGTAACCCTACCCCAAGAGTAGCTGAAACGGAAGCAGGCATGTTAAATGCAATTGGATTACAAAATCCAGGAGTAGAAAAGATCGTTTCTGAAGAACTTACATGGCTTGAAAAATATGATGTTCCAATCATTGCTAATGTAGCTGGATCGCAAATTGAAGATTATGTATATGTAGCAAAGAAGATCAGCCAATCAAACAATGTACATGCTCTTGAATTAAATATATCTTGTCCTAATGTAAAAACAGGTGGTATCGCATTTGGTACAATACCAGAAGTAGCAGCACAATTAACGAGAGCTGTAAAAGAGGTTTCAGCTGTTCCTGTTTATGTAAAACTTTCACCAAATGTATCAAACATTGTTGAAATGGCAAAGGCAATCGAAGAGGCAGGTGCTGATGGATTAACAATGATTAATACACTAATAGGCATGAGACTTGATATTAAGACAGGAAAGCCAGTTATTGCGAATAAAACAGGAGGACTTTCCGGTCCTGCGATTAAACCAGTTGCAATCCGAATGATCTATGAAGTAAGTCAGGCAGTAAACATTCCAATTATTGGAATGGGTGGTGTTCAAACAGTGGATGATTGTATAGAATTTCTATATGCTGGTGCAAGTGCAGTAGCTGTAGGTACAGCAAACTTTGTGAATCCATTTGTATGCTCAGAGATTATCGATCAACTGCCAGGTAGATTAAATGAATTAGGGTTTAGACATGTGACAGAATGTATCGGAAGGAGCTATAAAAATGACTCAAAGACCGCTAATTATAGCTCTTGATTTTAAAAACCGTTTTGAAATAGATGAGTTTTTAAATCATTTTGATGATGAGAAATTATTTGTTAAGGTAGGAATGGAACTTTTTTACCAAGAAGGTCCTGAGATTATTTCTTATATAAAACAACGAGGCCATGATATTTTCTTAGATTTAAAACTACATGATATTCCAAACACGGTTAAACAAGCGATGAGAGGATTAGCAAAGCTTGAAGTTGATCTTGTTAATGTTCATGCAGCCGGTGGGCAAAAGATGATGGAGGCGGCGATTGAAGGTTTAATTGCAGGTACTCCACAAGGGAAACAGCGTCCGGCATGTATTGCTGTTACACAGCTGACTAGTACATCGCAAATAATGGTACAAAACGAACTATTAATTAAAGAACCATTAGAAGATGTTGTACTTCATTACGCCATAATGGCAAAAGAATCTGGTTTAGACGGTGTTGTTTGCTCAAGCCATGAAGTTGAAAAATTAAATCATAATTTAGGATCTTCATTTATGACGGTTACACCAGGTATACGGATGACAGATGATTCTACAGATGACCAAACTAGAATTGCTACACCTAGTCAAGCTCGTATTCTTGGATCTACTGCAATCGTTGTTGGAAGAAGCATCACGAACCAGCATGATCCATATAAAGCATATCTAAAAGTTAAAAAAGCTTGGGAGGAAATTGTATAATGAAACATTCTATAGCAAACAGTTTATTACAAATAAAGGCTGTCTACTTGCAACCAAATGAACCTTTTACTTGGTCTAGTGGAATGAAATCACCAATCTATTGTGATAACCGTTTAACATTATCCTTTCCGGAAATTCGTAATCAAATAGCTGATGGTCTAACAGATTTAATTAAAGTGAATTTTCCAGAGGTAGATGTCGTGGCAGGGACAGCAACAGCTGGAATTCCACATGCTGCTTGGGTGAGTGATAGATTAAATTTACCAATGTGCTATGTTCGTAGTAAAGCAAAAGGACATGGTAAAGGGAACCAAATCGAGGGACAAGTGAAACGCAACCAGAAAATTGTTGTGATTGAGGATCTAATTTCAACCGGAGGAAGTGCCATTACAGCTGTTGAAGCTCTACGTGCTGAAGGCTGTGAAGTACTTGGAATTGTCTCAATATTTTCTTATGGACTAGCTGTAGGAAATGAACAACTACTACAAGCAAACGTAGAAGCGAAGTCACTATGCGATTATGATTCATTATTAGAAGTTGCAGTTCACGAAGGATATGTAAGTAAACAAGATCTTACTAGGTTAAAAATGTGGAGAGAAAATCCTACATCCGAAGCTTGGTTGGAGAACTAAATAGTACCACGTAGAAAAAGTCATCGTTCATAGTGACTTTTTTTATTGTCGATAATGACCATTTTTGCAAAGAATGTAATGAGGCACTAACAAATTTCAGCTTTAGCAAAGATATTCTTATGATAATAATCCTCATCATCAGAAAAAATTTTTTTGAAAAGACATAAGCCCAAAACTAAGGGTCCTTAATTTTGGGACCTTCAGTTGTATGTTTAATATATATTTTTTTTGAATATTTTTATTATTTAAGTGACAATGCAGCAATAAAATGATAAAACAGAATATAAATAGTTCTATCGTTCATATATAGTATAGTATTAAAGATGAAACTAGGTTAATGAGTTTAAACGAAGCAATTTTCTCGCAATCATGCGAATAAAATGCTAATTTGATGTCGAGGTGATAAATGTGAATTTAGAAGATTGGTTTTTTAAAGGGCTTACATTTGAACAGTATACAGATCAGATGAGTGTAAATAAGGAAGAAATCCTCTCAATTTACGACCGTTTTACATTAAATGAGGATGATGTCGCCTTTTTAGAGAAAATTCAAGGGAAGAAGCTCAGGGTAGTTGTTCTCACAGAAGATTGGTGTGGGGATGCACTAGTAAATAATCCGATTTTATTAAGAATCGCTGAAGCAGCCAGCATGCAGGTTCGTTTTTTACTTAGAGATCAAAACCTAGAGCTAATGGACAAATATTTAACGAATGAAACAGCTCGATCAATACCGATCTTTATCTTTATCGATCAAAATGGACAAGAAATGGCTGTATGGGGTCCGAGAGCGCAAAAGCTACAGAAATTAGTTGAGAGTGAACGGAATTCTTTACCTTCTAATGATTCTCTAGATTTTAAGGATAAGCAGAAGGAGATGTATAGTAAGCTTAGAAACTCCTATTTAAATGACGAGTCTATTTGGGAGACTATTTCCTACAGTATTATTTCAGTTCTTAAAAAGAACGATCTTCATCACCAATAATCTTTGATTCTTTACTTCAACACAAAGTGTTCTTTCGTAGGTTTTCAATATTAAGCTAAGTTATAAATCGGATTTACATATAAAGAAGGCTGTTTTCGCAAAGATTTTTCCTAATAGTACTTCTTTACATATATGGCGAATAGTCGTGCTCTCCTTTTAGAAACGAGGCCAAAAAGATAGATAATAAAGCTATATGCTATTATAAGAACAATAAAGCGGTGGTTTCCTTTTGGAAGCACACTGTTTTTTTGTTTTTGACAAACTTTGATGTGGTTCTTAAAGTTTACCAAAAAGAGTCTAAATAAATGGCATCCTCTATAAGCTAAAGAAAAGGTAATGCGAGGAGGAGTTAAATGGGCTACTACATTACAGTTGAACAGAATGTCAATATATTTGTTGAAGATATTAATCCTGGTGAGGGAAAAACAATTCTTTTTTTACATGGTTGGCCTGTCAATCATAAAATGTTCGAGTATCAATTTAATCATTTTCTTAAATTGGGTTATCGTTGTATTGGAATTGATTTTCGTGGTTATGGAAAGTCAGACCGACCCTCTGGTAGCTACACATATAATCGACTAGCAGATGATATTCGAATAGTGATCGATACCCTTAGACTAGAAAATGTATTACTTGTCTCACATTCTATGGGGGGAGGAATAGCGATAAGATTTATGGCAAGACATGAGGGATATAAGGTTGCAAAGCTAGCTCTCTTAGGTGCAGCAGCACCGGTATTTACGCATCGCCCAAATTATCCGTTTGGAAAAACAAAGGAAGAGGTTAATAAACTCATTGAAGATACGTTTAATGATCGACCTAAAATGATTAGTGATTTTGGAGATAGCTTTTTTGCTCTTTTTGTATCTGAGAACTTTAAGAATTGGTTCAATGGATTAGGAAACGAAGCTTCTGGATATGCAACGGCAATGAGTCTTGTTTCTTTACGCGATGAAGATCTAAGGAAAGATTTAGAAAAAATTAATGTACCCACCGGAATTTTCCATGGAGTAAAAGATAAGGTGTGTCCTTACGTTTTTGCTGAGTTGATGCATGCAGGAATTAGAGGATCTAAACTCATTCCGTTTAAATTTAGCGGACATGGTTTGTTTTTTAGTGAAAAAGAAAAATTAAATTTGGAGCTAACGCGCTTTTTTAAATAAGTATGTACTTAATTGTTTTTATCCCTTATTAAAAGAATTTCAAATAAGAAAGTCAGTTATTAATTCGAAACAGTTCTAAATAGAGATATTTCTGGAATTGATTTTGTAAGTTTGTAAGACTAGAAGATTAAATCATACTCGTCACTGTAATATTATATCTACTGGAACTTACATTGCGAAAAGGATTTCAACATATTGCGATATTTTATATGTGCGAAAGAACACCCTTTGTGTGTTCTTTGTATATATATATGATGAAAAGAAACTTATTGGTTAATAATTGGTCTTTCCGAAGATAAAAACCAACGTACAATTAACTTTCACGTAAATAGATAATATTATTATTCCGATCAATAAACTCGGGTTGACATTTGAAAGAATTGTGTTAAAATTTAGAAACAATAACATATTTCTTATCAAGAGTGGTGAAGGGATCTGGTCCTTTGAAGCCCAGCAACCTGCAAGAAGTAAGATGTAAGGTGCTAATTCCAGCCAAATCTAAACTGATACCAATTTGGAAGATAAGGGTAGATCATCCTTAAAAGTCTTCCTGTTATGGTGGGCTTTTCTCTATTTAACACATAAAAATGCATCAAAAAGAAGCTTTATAGAAAAATAGTGTCTGGCTAAATCATCTGAAACAGAGTATTATTTGCTAAATTCATCGTATAATGGTTGGTTGCACCATTAATCCCGACTATTAACGTGTGAATAAATGGTTTTTAAAACCAAGTAAGATAGTGTGAGAAAGAGGTGAATGGTTTGCTAACTTATGAGAATTGGTCAGAAGTGAGCGAAGATTTTATTGAAGATGAGACGTATAAAGGAGCATTAAATGTTATCCATTGGGCATATGAACACTACGGTGAAGAAGTTGTCTATGCATGTAGTTTTGGAATTGAAGGTATTGTCTTGATTGATTTAATAGCCATAGTAAAACCTAACGCAAAAATTGTGTTTCTGGATACTGATGTTCATTTTAAAGAAACCTATGAGCTAATCGATAAGGTGAAGGAAAAATATCCATCACTTAATATTCAATTAAAGAAACCTAAGCTTACATTAGAAGAGCAAGCTGAATTATATGGTGATAAGCTTTGGGAAACTGCACCAAATAAATGTTGTGATATCCGAAAAATAGTTCCATTAACTGAAACACTACAAGGTTCCACTGCCTGGATCTCTGGGCTAAGACGTGAACAATCTGAAACAAGAAAACACGTTAACTATATCAACAAGGATGAACGCTTTCATTCAGTAAAGGTTTGCCCGCTAATTCATTGGACGTGGAAAGATGTTTGGAGATACGTTCATAAAAATGACTTAATCTACAATCCTTTACATGACAGAGGATATCCGAGCATTGGTTGTTTTCATTGCACAAAACCTGCTTTTAATGAAAATGATTTAAGATCTGGCAGATGGACTGGGCAAATGAAAACAGAATGTGGCCTCCATCAATAAGGGGGAGTAATAGATGTTAGAGATTATCGCAATAGGTATCAGCATCTTTTTTGCGATGAATATTGGGGCCAGTGGTGCAGCAGCTTCCATGGGAGTTGCATATGGTGCCGGAGCAATATTACGACCAAGGAATGCTCTTATCATCTGTGCAATTGGTGTTATTTTAGGTGCAGTAATTGGTGGAGGAGAAGTTGTTAAAACGATTAGTTCTGGAATCATTCCAACGTCACTTATCTCAATAAAAATTGTTATTATCATCCTCTTCTCAGCAACTTTTTCACTTTTTTTAGCGAATATATTAGGTATACCTCTTTCAACTAGTGAGGTTACGGTAGGTGCAGTTGTAGGTGTAGGAATTGCCTATAAAATGTTATTTGTAGACAAATTATTATCGATTGTGATGTTTTGGATATTGGTACCAATCGTTGCGTTTGGCATTGCGTTTCTATTCATAAAATGCCTCCATTATTTTAAGTTAACGGAAAAGTATTCATTTGATGGAAAAGTGATTACGTACCTTCTCATTTTCGCTGGCTTTTTTGAAGCGTTTTCTGCAGGAATGAATAATGTAGCAAATGCAGTAGGACCTTTAGTTAGTGCTCAAATTCTCTCAGTTTCGAAGGGGACTTTGATTGGTGGTGCATTTGTTGCCATAGGCGCTTTGCTACTTGGTCGGAGGGTTCTAGAAACAAATGGTAAGAAAATAACAAGTTTTTCTAAAATCGAAGGAATACTTATATCAGGGACAGGTGCGACGCTGGTTACCATTGCATCCGTTTTTGGAATTCCTGTGCCACTTACGCAAATAACAACCTCATCTATATTAGGTATAGGAATAGCCAAATCTGGTAGTAATATATTTCAACAAAAGATTGTAAAAAACATGTTAACAATTTGGGTGATTTCACCCCTTATATCGTTAACTATGTCTTATTTCTTAGTGAAATTATTTATTGAAAGTGATCTATATTCGATCGTTGTTTTAGCAAGTCTATTACTTGCAACCATTGGAGCACTTAATTTAATGAAGGCAACTAAACAAGAGAAACGGACTGTTCATCACGAGGGCGGAGGGATTTAGTTTTAATCTCTGTTGAAATAAATTGTAATTATATGAATTGGAGGATTTTTAATCATGAGCTTATTACCACACGGAGGAACATTAATACAAAGATTATCATTAGGTACTGATGTAACAAATATTCAAAAGGAAATTGAATTGGATGGTACTGCATTAAGTGACTTAGAGTTAATTGCAATAGGTGCATATAGCCCCATTGAAGGTTTCTTTACGCAAGAGGATTATCAATCTGTAGTAGAAAATATGAAATTAAAAAACGGGTCAGTGTGGAGTATTCCAATCACGCTACCAGTTTCAGAAGATAAAGCGGCAACGTTATCTATTGGTGAGGAGGTTCGCCTTGTAGCCGACGAAGTTACATATGGTACGATTATTGTATCTGACATTTATTCACCAGATAAACCAAAAGAAGCAGTTAATGTGTATCGTACTGATGAATTAGAACATCCAGGTGTTAAAAAGATGTTTGAACGTGGCGATGTCTATGTTGGTGGAAAAGTCACACTCGTCAAACGACCAGAAAAGAAGTTTGCGGAATATTACTTAGATCCTAAAGAGTCTAGAGCAAAATTTGCTGAATTAAATTGGAAAACAATTGTTGGTTTCCAAACTCGTAATCCTGTACATCGTGCACATGAATATATCCAAAAAACAGCCTTAGAAACGGTTGATGGACTATTTTTAAATCCACTTGTTGGTGAAACGAAGTCTGATGATATTCCGGCGAATATTCGTATGGAAAGCTATGAAGTATTGTTAGATAGTTATTATCCAAAAGAACGTGTCTGTTTAGCTGTTTTTCCAGCCGCAATGAGATATGCTGGACCACGTGAAGCAATCTTCCATTCATTAGTACGTAAAAACTACGGATGTACACATTTTATTGTTGGAAGAGACCATGCTGGTGTGGGTGATTATTATGGAACATATGATGCACAAAAAATCTTTTCGAATTTTACGGCTGATGAGTTAGGAATCACACCTTTATTTTTTGAACACAGTTTTTATTGCACGAAGTGTGAATCAATGGCATCTCCTAAAACGTGTCCTCATGGTAATGAAGATCGTGTCATTTTGTCGGGCACAAAAGTACGTGCAATGTTACGTAATGGTGAGCTTCCACCAAGTACTTTCAGTCGAAAAGAAGTTGTCGAAGTACTAATTAAAGGGATGCAGGAAACTGTAACTAAATAAGGGGGGGCTATTTATGACTAATAACAATATTGTCTGGCATGATACATCTGTCACGAAAGAAGAACGAAGAACAAAAAATAACTACCAAAGTTATGTGTTATGGTTTACTGGCCTCTCAGGGTCAGGTAAATCTACATTAGCTAATGCGCTAGCAAGATATTTGTTCCAGGACAATATCCAAACCTATGTACTTGATGGGGATAATATTAGACATGGTTTAAATAAGGATTTAGGATTCACAGATGAGGATCGGAAGGAAAATATTCGTCGAATTGGAGAAGTCTCTAAATTATTTGTTGACAGTGGTCAAATTGTCTTAACAGCGTTTATTTCACCCTTTCGTGAAGATAGACAGCAAGTAAGAGATATCCTTTCCGAAAATGAATTTTTTGAAGTATATGTTAAATGTTCATTAGACGAATGTGAGGTTCGTGACCCTAAAGGCTTGTATAAGAAAGCAAGAAATAAAGAAATTAAACATTTTACAGGAATTGATTCACCATATGAGGAACCAAAAAATCCTGCTATAATAGTAGATACTGAAACTCAAGAAGTGAAGGAATCAATAAAACAAATTGTAGACTTCCTAGTTAAAAAAGGGTTAATTAATAGAGAGATTTCTTAATATTGGTAAAGTTATATATAAATAATAGATAAAGAGGATACCCTTACTAAAGTAGTAGACTTACATGATTAAGAAACAGCTTAGAACTTAAAGGAAGGGGGTATGAGTAAATGGCCAAGGTTTATATAGTTGGAGCTGGTCCTGGTGATGAAGATTTGTTAACGATTAAGGCCCTCAAATGTATTCAAAAGGCTGATGTCATTCTCTATGACCGCTTGGTAAACAAAGAGATCTTAAAGCATGCAAAAGAAGAGTGTGACCTTATTTACTGTGGGAAACTCCCTAATTACCATACAATGAAACAAGAAACTATTAACCATTTTTTAATAAAGTATGGAAAAAGTGATAAAGTTGTAACAAGACTTAAGGGCGGAGATCCGTTCATATTTGGCCGGGGTGGAGAAGAGGCTGCTGCCTTGGCTAAACATAATATCCCCTTTGAAATTGTACCAGGAATTACATCAGGGGTAGCAGCAGCTGCTTATGCGGGAATACCTGTAACCCATCGTGATTTAAGTGCTAGTGTTGCATTTGTAACAGGTCATAGGAGAGCTGATGTTGATGAAGACACGAAGTGGGAATCGTTAGCAAAAGGGATCGATACACTTGCCATTTATATGGGTGTTAACAATCTACCTTATATTAAAGAACAGCTCGTGAAGTTTGGTAAAGACCCCTCTACACCAGTAGCAGTAATTCATTGGGGAACAACTGTAATTCAGAGAACCGTAACCGGTACACTTGATTCGATTTTTGACTTAGTGAAGCAGGAACAGATTGAAAATCCTAGTATGATCATTATAGGTGAAGTTGTTACTTTAAGAGAAAAATTGAGTTGGTATGAGGATATGGTAATTGAAAATTCACATAGTAAGGCCATATGGATATGAAGCAGGCAGTATTGTATATATGTCATGGTAGTCGTGTTCCAAAAGCTAGGGAAGAAGCAGTCCAATTTATTAATAAGGTTAAGCCCAAGGTTGACGCCGCGATTCAAGAAGTATGTTTTTTAGAATTGGCTGAACCATCTATTGAGGTAGGCTTTAAATCCTGTGTAGATCAAGGAGCAACGCATATTGCAGTTATTCCTTTGCTTCTATTAACTGCAGCTCACGCTAAGGTAGACATTCCTCTTGAAGTTTCACATATAAGTAAGCAGTTTCCAGATCTTACTGTAACATATGGTAGACCAATTGGTGTAGATGAAAAACTAGCGGATATGTTAATTGATAAAATGAAGGAAAAGTCAAATATACAAAAATCATCGATCGCGATTGTTGTTGGAAGAGGTAGCAGTGATATCGATGTTGTTCATGATTTAACTGAAATTTCATCTCTTCTTTTAAACCAATCTAAACTTAAACAAGTGTATACTTGCTATTTAACAGCAGCTAATCCTAGATTTGAACAAATGGTCGACGATATTTTTAATTCAAATGAAGAGTCCATTTTTGTGATTCCTTATTTAATTTTCACTGGACTTTTAAAAAAGGAAATCGATCATACCATTAAGAAATATGATTGGGCTGAGCGTCACATTGAGGTTTGTTCTTATCTAGGACCACACCCGATTCTTTTAGAAATATTTAAAGAACGAGTATGGGAAACTATCATAAATAAAGATGACACATTTATTTTTCAAAAAGGAAAATATCATGCTGCCACTTCTGATTGATTTAACAAATAAAGAAGTATTAGTTGTAGGTGGAGGACAAATTGCGCTGAGACGACTGCTTCTTTTTATAGAAGAAGGGGCAATCGTTACTGTTGTTAGTCCTGAAGTTGTTCCTGATATTGAAGCGCTGTTTAAACAAGGAAAACTTGATTGGTTTGAAAAAGAGATAGAATTACAAGATCTTGACAAAGCATTTATGATCATTGCTGCAACAAATGATTCGGACTTGAATGAATGGATTGTTGAAAATGCAAAAACCAATCAACTTGTAAACAATGTAAGTAATGCTAAAAAAGGTAATGTAACTGTACCTAAATCGGTGAAAAAAGGTAGATTAACCTTGTCTGTATCGACAAACGGGGCAAGCCCAAAACTAGCAAAACAAATTTGTGAACAATTTTCAAATCAGTTTGATGATCATTTTATAAGAAATTTGGATCAGTTATACGAGGATCGCCAAACTAGAAAAGACAATAAGTGAAAATTGCTGTTCATACAAAAAAAGGATGGATAATGCCAATGCATATCCATCCTTTTTTTGTATGGAATTATATATGCAAAAAAATGTAGTACATTATTCTGTTTTTTAAGAGTCTCCGACCTTGGAAAGAGTATAGTTATCTATAAAGTACCCTTGGAATTTATGGTTGGTATTCCCTATATGCGGGAAAAATGTAAAAAAATTAGTCCATTTATACTAATTTTTGCAAAGTTTGTCATTTCTGCTTTTAATGTATGCTACTATTATCTTAATCATTACTTTGTTAGATTTATAGAGTAAACTTTTTACAGAAAATTAGTAGTAATATATTAGATTGGAGGATGAAATGAAGAGGGCAATATTACCTACAGTTTGTTTTGCAGTTTTATCAACTGTTGCATTTGAAGAAACAGTCTTTGCAGCTAAAAATGACACGTACATAACTGAAAACAGAGTAATCACAACGCAATATGTAAGTATAAGCAGTGGCTTTTTAAACCTAAGAGAAAGCCCAACAACCACGGCAACAGTTTCTGCGACATTAATTAAAGGAACAGAAGTAATTGTTTATTCCGAAGCAAGTGGCTGGTCTAAAGTTAAGGTTAATGGTAATGAGGGGTACGTAGATTCAAATTATCTATCTCCTACAAAACCAGTCTCAAACTCTAATTCAACAAAAAAGACTTCAACGAAATATGTAAACGTAAGTAGTGGTTCGTTAAACGTCCGAAAAAGTGGAACAACAAGTGCAGCAGTCGTCACTACGATTAGTAAAGGGACAGCGGTAA
>NZ_JCAXET010000059.1:0-232 GCF_059758525.1 Metabacillus sp. GQ13 | reverse complement strand
GGCTCTATACTATTTGTTGGGGTATCCCTACAATTTAATTTGCAACAAAAAACACACGCAAACATCACATTCTTATATACTTGAATTGTCGAGAAACAAGTAGAGAATGGAGTTTGCGTGTATATGAATTTTACCATGAATATCCCAGGTTTAAAAGATGTTAACATAACGAAGATTGAACAAGTTGGAGAAGTAGTAAAGGTATATATAGAAATGAAACGAAGGATTCATA
>NZ_JCAXET010000058.1:0-236 GCF_059758525.1 Metabacillus sp. GQ13 | reverse complement strand
AAAAGGGCTCAGACCCGTTCCGTTAGAAAGACCGGCCTCTACCACTTGGATAGGTGTGACGAAGGAATGAGAGGGCAATTGACCCGTTGAGACATGGGAGTGAAAACCTCCAAGGGTGGCGTGGAGAATGCGTACATTATATGGAAATTGTTGGAGATATAACTACCTCCTCTATTTAAGTATGCCTTCATGTAGCCAAATGGTCTAAAACTCATTCAATACATCCCACTTTAATC
>NZ_JCAXET010000057.1:0-275 GCF_059758525.1 Metabacillus sp. GQ13 | reverse complement strand
CCATTTTAAACTTCATAGTAAGGCTTCCTCCTTAGGTTTTTGAGTTAGAGTGGTGTCTATACTCATATCTTACTGAGGAGCCTTTTTATTTTCAAAGGTGAAAATTAACCATCTACAGGAATTCTAAAGAAGTAGCTTTCCAGTAATAAATGAAGAGAAAAAGAATAACTTTGTGAAGAATTGTACTTAAACTATAGGGTGCAAGAGTTGAAGAATAAAATGGGTTGTTGTGGCAGTCGTTTATCTTTTTCGTTCTTTAACTAACGGGGCAGAAT
>NZ_JCAXET010000056.1:0-293 GCF_059758525.1 Metabacillus sp. GQ13 | reverse complement strand
GCAATATCAGAAGGCATTGAAAGAACAAGGGATTACACCAAGCATGTCTCGGAAAGGCAATTGTTTAGATAACGCAGCCATGGAAAGTTTCTTTGGGTTATTAAAGAGTGAGTTACTTTATCTTAAAGATTTTAAAAGTATGGAACATTTCAAACAAGAATTAATAAATTATATTCACTATTACAATCACAAAAGAATTAAGGAAAAATTAAATGGCATGAGTCCGGCTCAATACCGAATTCATGCCCAGGAAGTTGCTTAAATTTCGTGTCTAACTTTTTGGGTTCAGATCA
>NZ_JCAXET010000055.1:0-310 GCF_059758525.1 Metabacillus sp. GQ13 | reverse complement strand
TCTGCTTGTAAGGCAGATGCTCTCCCAGCTGAGCTAATCCTCCAGTTAAAGTAATTTTATTAATATAATTCTTAACTCTGCCTGGCGACGTCCTACTCTCACAGGGGGAGACCCCCAACTACCATCGGCGCTGAAGAGCTTAACTTCCGTGTTCGGCATGGGAACGGGTGTGACCTCTTCGCCATCATCACCAGACATTAGTGACAAGAATTATTATACTATTTTAAAAGAATATTTCAAGTGTTTTTTTTAAAAACTTTTATATTCCTTCAAAACTAGATAACGATTCACAATTCAAGTTTCACTGAGG
>NZ_JCAXET010000054.1:0-312 GCF_059758525.1 Metabacillus sp. GQ13 | reverse complement strand
ACTTTGTTCTCCAAATAAATATAGAGATGGGCCTATAGCTCAGCTGGTTAGAGCGCACGCCTGATAAGCGTGAGGTCGATGGTTCGAGTCCATTTAGGCCCACCATCTCAATTTTAGTGGGGCCTTAGCTCAGCTGGGAGAGCGCCTGCCTTGCACGCAGGAGGTCAGCGGTTCGATCCCGCTAGGCTCCACCAATGTTCCTTGAAAACTAGATAACGATAACAATTCAAGTCAATTCACTGAGTTTAAACGCTTAGTTTAGTGATTCTCTTATTAGTAACATAGATACTTTATAGTATCTAAACAGGAATA
>NZ_JCAXET010000053.1:0-346 GCF_059758525.1 Metabacillus sp. GQ13 | reverse complement strand
AAGACAAACAAAATCAACTAATTGAAAGAATTTCTAATAAACACCTTGTTATCGGTGTAGATATTGCTCAACATATTCATGTTGCACGTGCTGTAAATTTCCGTGGCATTATTGTTGGTGATCCTCTCTCTTTTGAAAATAACGAAGAAGGATTTGCTAGATTACTTAACTGGATTAACAAGCTAAAAACTACCAAAGGTTTTGATAAAACGCTAGTTGGTATGGAACCAACAGGACATTACTGGCTTAACCTATCAAAATGGCTATATGAACAAAATATTGAAGTAGTAACCGTTAATCCTCATCTTGTTAAAAGGAATAAAGAAAATAGAGATAATAGCCAATC
>NZ_JCAXET010000052.1:0-348 GCF_059758525.1 Metabacillus sp. GQ13 | reverse complement strand
TGTTACGAAAGAACCTTTAGATATTTTACCAAATCGATATAAAAACACAATTAAACAGTATTTACTAAGACATGGTGAAAAGGTTCAGGTTGTTGTCATGGATATGAGTCCATCTTTCAAAGCAGCCGTTCAATCATCACTTGGAAAACCGGTTATTGTGGCCGATCGCTTTCATTTCTGTCGTTATATCTATTGGGGACTTGACGGAGTTAGAAGAAGAGTGCAACAAACCTTTCATTCGTATGACCGTAAAAAGTGTAAGCGAATGAAGCATGTTTTTCATAAAGCAAGTCATCGTTTAACGGATAAAGATCGATGGTATCTAGAACGGTATTTAGAAATGTCAGA
>NZ_JCAXET010000051.1:0-469 GCF_059758525.1 Metabacillus sp. GQ13 | reverse complement strand
TATTGTTTGGAACAACTTTATTATCATAACATTTCTGTTTTAATAATGTCAAGTCTTTTTTTAAAAGGTGGAGCCTAGCGGGATCGAACCGCTGACCTCCTGCGTGCAAGGCAGGCGCTCTCCCAGCTGAGCTAAGGCCCCAATATGGGTTTTGGTTAATGGTCGGGAAGACAGGATTCGAACCTGCGACCCCTTGGTCCCAAACCAAGTGCTCTACCAAGCTGAGCTACTTCCCGTTTGAAAAACAGTAAATCGTAATTAAATTATGGCGCGCCCGAGAGGAGTCGAACCCCTAACCTCTTGATCCGTAGTCAAACGCTCTATCCAATTGAGCTACGGGCGCAAATAAGAAAGTTATTTTGCTACTGCAAAAAACTATGGTGCCGAGAACCGGAATCGAACCGGTACGGTAGTCACCTACCGCAGGATTTTAAGTCCTGTGCGTCTGCCAGTTCCGCCACCCCGGCAC
>NZ_JCAXET010000050.1:0-539 GCF_059758525.1 Metabacillus sp. GQ13 | reverse complement strand
ATAGCCTTTTGTGAACGATGGTGAGTTGAAGTAGTGATAATTTCTACTCGTACAGCACTCCAAACCTCAAAGGCATATTTAAATAATAAATATTTACTTTCTGTGTTTACCTGAGTCCTCCAAACATCAGGAGAATACCAAGTCCAGCCAACGTTGAGGTTCTTATGTATTTTAGAAATTCTCAAATATCGAGTCATTCCAACCATTTTATTTAGCTTGTTATCAAAAACAGCGTATGGGAATTCATCGCCCCGTTCTCTTCCTGAAATTGCAGTTATTATAAAATCTTCCATCTCTTTTTCAGTATGTATTTTTATAGGTAGGTTTGCCCATATTTCAGGCGAACGTGAGCATTGAAATAATAAGTCGGTTTGTTCAACTTCTAAAGGGATTAATGTTACTCTTTCGCCTTGTAAATGAACAAAATTCATAGAAATAAGTTCCCTCCATTCAGTGTTAAAAAAACTATACTCTCGAACTAAATCAAATAAGGTTAGTTAGATAAATATTACCATAAAAATACATTCCGTTGTTCAACT